>VGIY01000042.1 GCA_016867695.1 Candidatus Eiseniibacteriota bacterium
CCTCGGTGTGGTCCTCGATGCCGACCGTCGCGTACATGCGCTGGTAGTCGTCGTTTACGATCTGCTTGTACTGGAAGAGGATCTCCCCGTCGCCCGTCGGCGTGGCGTAGTGCGCCGGGTCGTGGATGATCAACTGGAAAGTCTGGAAGTCGTCGGTGCTCGACTCCCAGTTCTGCAGCCGGCTCCACTGGACGACGAAACGGTTGCGCCGCGCGTCGTGATAGGCGCAGACGCCGTCGCTGCCGGCGATCGTCGGGTCGAGGTTGTCCCAGAAGGGCGCGACCAGACAGGACCCGCCCCACTTGTCGGGCATGTTCCAGTTGCGGATGTCGTACCAGTCGGCCAGGTCGAAGGAGATCCAGCCGTTGTCGCTGACGCGGACGGCGCCGTACTCCCGGCCGTAGTATGTGAATGTGAAGGGCAGAGAGACGACCGTGGACCGGTTGTCGCCGATGGCCGTCAGCTTCGTGCCCAAACCGCCGTAGAGCGGAGAGCACTCGACCCAGTCGTAGGCGGGCGCCTGGCCCGGGTAGTCGATGTCGGCGCTGTCGTAGGCGTAGTAGCCGTAGGCGTCCGGTCCGGTGGGGGCGGAGAAGTCGACCGCGCCGACGACCAGGTTGAGCCCCAGCGTCGACAGCGGGCCGCCGCTGCCCTGCAGCGTGAGCCGCAGCGGAATCACCGTGCCCACCCCCGTCGCCGGCGGAATGCGCACGCGAAAGGGGTTGACCCCGTTCGTCCCGGAGGAGCCCGGGGCGATCTCCCCGAACGCGCCGTCGCCGTCGAGGATGACGATCATCTCCGGGTCCACCGCCGCGAGCGCGGCGGACATGCCGCCGCCGGCGACGGCCCCGTCGTTGCGCAGCGTCAGCGTGAGCTGGAACTCCTCGCCCGGGTCGAAGCGCCCGTCCCCGCCGTCGTCCATGCCCGTGCAGGCGAACGCCGGCGCGGACACGGTCAGCCAAGCCTCGGTCGGCGTGCGCGCCGCCCCCTGGATCGTGGGGGTCATCACCAGGCGCACGCGCGCGCCGTTCTCCATCCCCGGGTCGACGCGCAGGCGCACCGCCGAGAGGGCCGCGCCGGTCTCGCCCGGAGCCAGCGCGCCGAAGCTCGTCTCCGCGGTCAGCACTTGCACACCCGCGGGCGCCTCGATCCGCGCCGTCGCCGAGGCGACGGCCGCCGTGCCGCTGTTGCGGGCGCTGAGCAGCAGATCGGTTGCCGCGCCGGCGACGAGGAAGCCGCCCGCGGGCGCCGCCCCGGCGCAGGTCAGCGCCAGCGCCTCCGCCGCCGCGCCGATCTGGCGCTCGAGCGGGTGGAGATTGACGCCCGTCACGGTCAAGAGGACCGGGCCGGCCGACTGCAGCGCCAGCGGAACCTCGGCGCGGCCCGATTCGCCCGTGACGGCGTAGCCGACGAGCGCCCCGCCCTGCGTCACGGCGAGCCGCGCTCCGGCCACCGGCTCGCCCGTGCGCGCGTCCTGCACGCCGAGCGAGAGGAAGTTTGCGCCGGCGGGCAGGCTGGAGGGCAGGTCGGCCAGCGCCAGCGGGCGCGGCGGCGCGCTCCAGAGCTCCAGGCTGGGATCGCCGAGGATGCTGTAGGTGTGGTGGTAGTACTCGACCGACTCCTTCGGGTCCTCGAAGGCGTCGGTCATGTGGATCTCGGTCGGGAAGTGCGCCAGCAGCGACACCTTGGCCGCGCCGACGATCGCGCCGAAGTGGCGCAGGCCCCGGTGGCAGATCGCCTCGAAGACGCCCATGGCCATGCGGTCGTTCCAGCGGGAGTGCGACCAGTGCTCGGGCGTGCCGACGAAGGCCACCGCGCCCTTCGGCTCCGACGCCGTCCCCGCCTTGAGCCAGGCCTCGCCCATGCAGTCCTCGAAGACGTTGCCGAAGTTGCCCGTGTGGCAGACGAGGCTGAAGACCACCGGCAGCTTCCAGCCGTTGTCCAGGCTGGGGATGTCGCCCGCCTCGAAGAGCGGCGGCTCCCAACCGCCGTCGCCGCGCGCCCAGCCGCGGTAGCTGACCAGGGTGACGCCGCGGTTGATCGCCGCGCGGATCGGGATGCGCCCGGTCCACCAGGGGTGCGACGGCGAGCTTGAGTAATAGACGCTGTCGGTCCGCGTGTAGCCGACGGCGCGCAGCTCCTGGCCGATCCAGCGGCTCAGCGGCACCGGCGTCGTCGAGCCGTAGTTGCCCGCCGCGAGCAGCGCCTGGGAGAACCAGGCCGTGCCGCCGGTCGTGTCGGGCGCGCTCTCGTAGCCCACCGTCTTGGCCACCTGGACGGCGACCTCGCTGGGCAGCTTCGCCGAGAAGCGGCCGACGAAGATGTCGGCGAGGAAGTCGTCGCCGTCGAGCAGCGCGTAGGTGTGGTCGGCGACGTTGCCGCCGACCATCCAGGTCGGGACGCGGTCGATGTCGCCGACGAGGAGCAGGTAGAGGGGCGGGTTCTCCCAGGTGTCGTAGGCGTTCTGCATGAAGGCGTGGATGGACTGCGGGGTCGTCCCCGTCTGGTCGGTCGTGAAGAGGCGTGCGTCGAAGCCGCTGCGGCGCTTCCAGTCGATCAGGTCGGTCAGGGCTGCGGCGAACTCGGGCGCGCTGACGACGACATAGCAGCCCTGGCCGAGCGTGGGGCGGCCGTCGGGGAGCCGCGGGGCGCTCATCAGCGCGGCCAGCTCTTCCGGGGCGATCACCCGGGGGACCTCGGCAGGGGCCCCGGGGGAGGGCCCGCCCGTGGTCGAGAGGGCGAGCTCGAGCGGCGCGGCGAGCCCGGCGGCTCGACGCGGCGCGCCGGTCTCGGCCGCGGCGGCGAGGGCGCCGGGATCGAGGTCGAGCAGGGCGACGGGGCGGCCGCGCATGCGCATCACGCCCCGCACGCCGCCCGCCCCCTCCGGCAGCGGGCGCGGGTGCTCTTCCCCGGCGACGCGCAGACCCGTCACGGCGATCGACTCGGTGCCGTAGGGCAGGAGCAGGAGTCGAGCCTCGCCCCCGGCCGGGGCTCCCGGCGACGGCGCATCGAGGGCCAGCGTCCAGGCGCGCGCCTGCGGGGCGCGCGCGGGCGCCGCGGGCTCGGCGGCCCCGGCGACGGAGCCGGAAGGGGTCATCGAAAGGGCGAGGAGCAGGCCGGCCGCGAGGAGGCGGGCCTTGCGAGCAGGCGAAGCGGGCATGGTCTTCCCCCGAGAGGTCCGGTCGTTGCGGCCCCGGGCGGCCGCGGGAAACCCGGACCGGGGGCGGCGCGCGGCCGCCGGGCCCGGGCCGGAGCGATCAGGGCCGGCATTCTAGCACGCGGCGCGGCGCGGAGACGAGAGGATCCGGGAGCGAGCGGTGTCGGCCGGAAACGCAGCCGGGGTGCCATCCCTCGAGGATGGCACCCCGGATCGATCGCGGAGTTCCGGGGCGGGCCCGCTCCCCGGAAAGCCCTGCGAGCCGCTCCCCGCTCCGGCGAAGGCCCCTCCGGGCGCGGGCGGCGAATCCGCCGACCCGCCGGCCGCCTAGTCGAGCATCAGCAGGCGCATCCCTTCCGCGGCGCCGCCCGCTCGCAGGCGGTAGAAGTAGACGCCGCTCGCCGCGCGGGCGCCGTCGCCGCGCGTGCCGTCCCAGCCGACGCGGTGCTCTCCGGCCCCCAGGGGCCCGTCGTGGAGGAGCGCCACGCGCCGGCCGGAGGGATCGAAGATCTCCAGGCGCGCGTGCGCGGCCTGCGGCAGCCGGAACGAGATCTCCGTGCCGCGGGCGAAGGGGTTGGGCGCGTTGCCCAGCCAGAGCGTCCCGTCGCGCGAGGGCGTCCCGTCCACGGAGGCCTCGCACCCCTCGGAGCGCGCGCCGATCAGCGCCCCGCCGCAGGCGCCCGCCCCGTCGGGGTGGTTGCCGGGAGCGCAGGGCGAGGAGAGCTCGAGGTGGAAGTTGCCCTCGGCGGCGTTGCAGAAGAGCGGGTCGAGCGAGAAGTTGCCCGTCCCGACGCCGCAGACGGCGTCGCCGCCGGCGTTGCCCCACACATTCGAGCAGCTGACGTCGACGAGCGACGGGTTCATCGTGCAGTCCACGCCGAGGCCCGCCGTGGCGCCGGAGAGGATCGAGTGGGTGACCGCGATGGCGTTGTACTCCTCCAGCGGCTCGCAGCCCAGGTTGCCCGCCTGCCCGAAGGTGCCGCCGACGCCGTTTCCGTGCAGCGTGCAGTTCTCCATGATCAGGTTCGCGAACTGGACGTGCACGCCGCCGCCGTCGCTCCACTCGCCGGTCGTCGTGTTGCCGGCGATCACACAGCGCCGCAGCGTCGGCGTGGCGAACGAGGAGATGCTCACGCCGCCGCCGCGGCCCTCGTCGCCGTCGCAACGGTTGCGCAGGATCTGGCAGTCCTCGAGCAGGCCGAAGGTCGCGTCCCCGACGAAGAAGATGCCGCCGCCGCTGCCGCCCGAAGTGTTGTCGTTGATCACGCAGAAGCGCAGCGTGGGATTGCCGCCCAGCACGCCGATGCCGCCGCCGGCCACCCCGGCGGCGCCGGTGGCCATGTTGCCGACGATGCGGCAGTGCTCCATCGTCACGTCGCCGCGCAGCAGCACGCCGCCGGTGGTCGGGCCCTGGTTGCCGATGATGTCGCAGTCGTAGAGGTAGGCCGTGCAGCCCGTCTCGACGTCGAGCCCGGCGCCCGCCTTGCCCTCGTTTTCGACCATCATGCAGTGGCGCAGCGAGAGGTCCGAGCCGTCGACGATGGCGATCGCGCCGTAGAGGTTCTCGGTGAACTCGACCCGGGCGACCTCGGCCTGGCCGGTGCGCAGGAAGAGCCCGGTGCCGTAGCCATCGGAGTAGGCGTTGCGGATGGTCAGGTCGGTGATGACGCACCCGGTCACCTGGAAGCCGTGGATCCCGCGGCCGACCGCGCCGGCGTCGATGATCGTGACGCCCATCCCGGCGCCGCGCAGCGTGATGTCCGATTTCAGGACCACGCAGCAGAGGGTCTCATCGCCCCCGCCGGCGGGATGGGTCGGGTCGGAGTAGACCCCGGCGTCGATCTGGATCTCGTCGCCCGGCTGGGCCGCGTCGACCGCCGCCTGGATCGTCGAGTACTGCTGGGGGACATACAGGATGCCGGCCCAGGCCGCGGGCGCCAGGAGCGCCAGGCCGGCCAGGGACAGCGCAACTCCCCTAGAGATCGTCATCTGCGTCCTCCTTGCTGTCTGCCGTATGACGCGCGTTCCGGGACGATTATAGCACATCCGACCGGGCGGGACAGCAGCCCCCGGGTTGCGCTGCCCCGCGGATGCGCCGCGCGACGGCATGTCCGTTGCCGGGGCCCGGCGTCCCGGTTGCGCTGCCCCGCGGATGCGCCCGTCCCGGCAGCGGGAGCTTGCCCGGCCCGCACGGGCGCGCGCTTCCCGCCACGGGCTGGCATCTCCCGGCGCGGCAGCGCGTTGGCTGTCCCGAGCCATTCGACTGGCTCCTTTCCTCTCGGTGGCCGGCGGGTTTATCATTGGAGAAGAATCGTCTGGCTCTTCAAACGCCAACCGCAGAGGTGATCATGCAGCCCAAGACAAGGGTATGGGCGGTCATCCCCGCCTGCATCGTCTTCGGTCTCGCCGCGCTCGCTCTACCCGCGCCCGTCTCCGCCGATCCGACCGCGGGCGTCCTCGTCGGCGAGCGGACGCTCGTGCCCCTGGCGGGCGGCGCCGGGATGCTCGAGGACCGTCCCTCGGTGAAGGTGCTGTCCGAGAGCGAGGCCGAGCTGCGCCTCGAGTTCACGCTGCCGGCGCTCGCCGTCCAGCCGATCGAGGTCGACGGCACGGCCTACCAGGCCGTCGAGTTCGACGGCTGCGGCCTGGAGGGGGAGATCGGCGAGCCCGGGCTGCCGACCTTCTCGCGCCTGGTGATGATCCCCGACCGCGCCGGCGTCTCGGTCGAGGTCGAAGCCGTCGAGACCCGCGAGCTGACCGGCTACCGGCCCTTCCCGGTGCAGGGCGCCGACACCGGCGGCGCCCTGGCCGTCGACGCGGCCGCCTATGCCGCCGCCGGCTACGAGCCGGCCGACCCGGCGCGCGTGGGCGATCCGGCCCTGGCGCGCGGCCTGCGCGTCGTGCCGATCACCTTCCGCCCGCTGCGCTACGACGCCTCGCGCGGCGTGATCGAGGCCGCCGCGCGCATCGAGGTCCGCCTGCGCTTCGCCGGCGAGGACCTGCGCAACACGCCCGCGCGCCGCGACCAGATCCTGCCCCGCTCGTTCGACGCGCTCTACCGCGCGCTGGTGGTCAACTACGACGGCCCGCGCGACGGGCGCGAGGTCGGTCTGGGCACCTATGTCATCGTCTGTCCGAACAACAGCAGCGTGCTCACGCGCCTGGAGCCGCTCGTCGAGTGGCGCACGCGCAAGGGCAACCCCGTCTACGTGGCCACCACCGCGGAGACGGGAACGACCAAGGAGGCGATCCAGGCCTGGCTGCGCTCGGCCTATCAGACCTGGCCCAACCCGCCCGAGTACATTGCCCTGATCGGCGACACGGGCGGCACGATTGCCATCCCCCACTGGACCGAGAACTACACGAGCTACCACGGCGAGACCGATTTCCCCTACTCGCAGCTCGACGGCCCCGACCTGCTTCCCGACGCGCACATCGGCCGCATCTCGGTCGACACCTACGACCGGCTGCAGATGTACGTGGACAAGATCGTCAGCTACGAGAGCACGCCCTACATGGCCCAGACCGCCTGGTACACGCGCGCCACGCTGGTCGGGGATGCATACCACTCCAAGATCACCTGCGTCCAGGTCCAGCAGTGGATCAAGCGGCGGCTGCTCGAGATCGGCTACACGGCGGTGGACACCATCTTCGCCAGCCCCTTCGTCTCGCAGATGACCGCCAGCCTCAACCAGGGGAGCACGGCCTTTTGCTACCGGGGATGGCTGGGGATGAGCGGCTGGGGCACGGGCCACGTCGCCGCGCTGACCAACGGGCGCAAGCTCGTCTACGCCGTCAACCTGACCTGCGGCACGGGCAACTTCTCCTCCAGCACCACAATGAGCGAGGCCTGGATCCGCGCCGGATCGCTCGGCGCCCCGACGGGCGGGATCGCCAGCGTCGGCACGGCGACCAGCGGCACGCAAACCCGCTTCAACAACATCGTCACCCAGGGCATCTGGCGCGGCATGCTTTGGGAGGGCCTGCACACCTTCGGCGAGAGCCTGACCCGCGGGAAGTACGAGCTCTACCTGAGCTACTTCCAGTTCCAGCCGAATCCCGTCGGCACCTACGCGAGCTGGAACAACCTGATGGGCGACCCGGCCGGCGAGATGTGGACCGGCGTGCCGCAGGCGATCAGCGTGACCCATCCGCCCGAGCTGGCCGTCGGCGCCAACGCCGTCGCCGTCGACGTCTTCTCCGGCGGCCAGCCGGTGGCGGGCGCGCTCGTCTCGCTCTGGATGGGGACCGACACCTATGTCCAGGGCTACACCGCCGCGGACGGCCGCGCCGATCTGCCGGTCGGCGCGCCGGCGGCGGGAACGATGAAGATCACCGTCACCAAGCACGACCACCATCCCTACCTGGGGACGATCGCCGTCGGCCAGGCGCAGCGCTTCGTCGGCTACGCCGGCCACCTGGTCGACGACGACGGCGAGGGCTGGAGCGAGGGCAACGCCGACGGACAGGCCAATCCCGTGGAGCTGTTGGAGCTGCCGGTCAAGGTGCGCAACCACGGCACGCAGCCGGTCGCCGGAGCGACGGCCACGCTCTCGACCGTCGACCCCTACGCGGTCGTCCACTCCGGCTCCTCGGGGCTGCCCGACATCCCCGCCGGCGGCGACGGCTGGACGCTGAGCCCCTTCGAGGTCTCGGTCCTCGGCACGGCGCCCGACGGGCACGTGCTCCGCTTCGGCCTCGACATCCAGGCCGGGGCGGAGACCTGGCACTCGCTGCTCGATCTCCCCGTCTGCGCTCCCGCTTTCGGCTTCAGCATCCTGAACACCCACGGCTTCGGGGCGCGCATCGACCCGGGAGAGTCGGGCGAGCTGAGCGTGGTGCTGGTGAACGGCGGCAGTACGGCCAGCGCGCCGGTGACGGGCACGCTCCACTCGGGCAGCGGCTGGATCCTCGTCACCGACGCCACCGGCAGTTTCCCCGCCGTCGCCGCCGGCGGAACGACCGAGAACGCGGTCGACCGCTTCGGAATCTTCGTCTCCGGCGAGGCCTACCTCGGCCTGCAGGCGCCCATGCTGCTCGTGCTGCGCTCGGACGCGGGCGTGACCGACTCGGTCCGGTTCGTCGTCTCCCTGACGCCGGGCGGCACGAACGCCCCGGGCGGGCCCGACGGCTACGGCTACTACTTCCTGGACAACACGGACACCGCCTACCCCGACGCGCCCGTCTATAGCTGGGTCGAGATCGATCCGGCCCACGGCGGCGCGGGGGTCTCCTGCGGCCTGAACGACTTCGGCGCCTGGCAGGACGACTCCAAGGTCTTCGACCTGCCCTTCCCCTTCCGCTTCTACGGTGAGGACTTCACCCGGGTGACGATCTGCTCGAACGGCTGGATCGCGATGGGCTCGACGCACTTGACGACGGGCCAGAACTGGCCGATTCCGGGCACCGGCGGCCCGAACTACATGATCGCGCCGATGTGGGACGACCTATACCAGTCGGGCGCAAACAAGGTGTACCACCGCTACGACGCGGCCCAGCACCGCTACATAGTCCAGTGGAGCCGCCTGATCAACCACTACAGCGGGTCGACCGAGAACTTCGAGGTCATCCTCTACGACCCGCTCCATTACCCGACCGAGACGGGCGACGGGATCATCGTCTTCCAGTACCACACCTTCCTGAACAACGACACGGTCAACCAGTACTGCACGGTCGGCATCCAGAACGGAGACCTGAGCGACGGGCTGCAGTGCAGCTACTTCAACCAGTACCATCCGAACATGCCCACGATCCAGGCCGGGCGGGCGATCAAGTTCCTGGTGCCGGCCGGGGCCACCTTCTCCGCAGCGCCGGAGGGCGAGCGCGCCCCGGCGCGGCTCGCGCTCCACGCCAACGCGCCCAACCCCTTCGCCGGGCCGACCGGCCCGACGACGATCCGCTTCGATCTGCCCGCGCGCGTCCCGGTGCGGCTGGAGATCTGCGACGTCGCCGGGCGCGCCGTGCGCACGCTCGCGCTCGGCGACCTCGGACCGGGCGGCCACGCGATCCCCTGGAACGGCCTTGACGGGCGGGGCAACCCCGTCGAGAGTGGCGCCTACTTCTACATCCTGGACGCGGGCGGCGAGCGCGTCGCCCGCAGGATGATGCTCCTCAGGTAGAGCGAGGGCGGCGCGAAGGCGCGCCGGGGGACGGGGGAGCGGCGGCGGCGGCCCGCGGCGCGGGAGGCGACGAGCGCCCCGGAGCCGGCCCGAGCGATGCCGGCGGCGCAGCGATCGGAAGGGGGCGGAGGCTCAATCGGCATGAGGCATCGGATCGCAGCGGGGCCACGGAGCAGGAAGCGATGGGCCCCCGCGCCCTGCCTGCTCGCGCTCGCCGGGGCGGCTGTTCTGGCCTGCGCGGGCTGCCACACCTACGGGGTGTCGGCTCCGGCGGGGGCGGACACGGTGATGGTCACGCTGCCGCGCCCCGCGGAGCCGCGGGATGTCACCGCTCGGCTCTTCCTGTATCGCACGACCTCGCGCCAGACGGGCGAGCGCCTCGGCATCGGCCGCACCTTCGAGGTCGGCTCCGGCCGACAGGTGCGCGCGGTGCTGCAGATGGAGGGGCTCGCGCCGGAGGACCCGCTGCAGATCCACCTGTTGTGGGTCAACCCCGACGGCAAGAAGGCCTTCGTCAAGGAAGTCTGGGTCAGACCCGACGACTGGGCGCGCCGGGAAGCGGGGGAGGAGGCGGGGCAATTGCTGCTCCTCGACCGGCAGGACGGGCGCCTGGAGCTCGAGAGCCGCTACGGCATCGATCCGGTCCGGCTCGAGGAGGAGATGCACAAGCCCGAGGCGTCACGGTTGTTTCGCCCGGGGCGCTGGGAGCTGCGCGTCTACCTCTTCCGCCAGAGGATTCTCGAGACCGCATTCGACCTCGTGATGATGGAGTAGCCGCGCCCCGGGCGGCCTGTGGTATCATAGTTACGGGAGGCCGGTCGCGCCGGCGTTTGCCCGCAACGGGGGTGTCTGCCCCTTGGATCCATAGAGCGGGGAGTCCGCTCCCGGGAAATGCCGGTTCCGCGAGGACCGGCATTCCTCTTGCGACGCGCCGGCACCGGCACCTGGCGTGCGGCCGCAGGAGACCCCCATGGCGCGCGAGAGGGAGCTGAAGCTGGCGCTGACGGCCGACGAGGCCGCCCGCCTGGCCGCGGCGCTCGGCCCGCCGGAGCGCCGGATCCGGCAGGTCAATCACTACCTGGACACCGGCGAGCGCTCGCTGGGGAGGCTGGGCTTCAGCCTGCGGCTGCGCGCCGAGGACGAAGCGCGCCACACGCTCGCGCTCAAGGGACCCGCCCATCGCCGCGCCGCGGTCGTCGACCGGCTCGAGGAGGAGCGCTCCGTCTCTCCCGATGAGGCGACGCTCATCCTGGAGCGGGGCGTCGACCGAGGCTCCCTGGGACTGCCTCTGCCGCCGCCGGTCGCCGCGCTGGATCCCCGGACCCTCTTCGTCGCCTGGGGCCGATTGGAGAACGAGCGGAGGGTCTTCGCTCGCGGCGCCCTCGTGCTGGAACTCGACCGCAGCCTGTTTCCGGACGGCACGATCGACCACGAGATGGAAGCGGAACTGGGCGACGATCCCGACCCGCTGGTCGAGGCGGCCCTCGGCGACCTGCGCGCGCTCCTCGAGCGCGCCGGCGTCGGCTGGGTGCCGCAGCGAAAGGGTAAGCTGCAGCGCCTGCTGTCCCGCGGCGGGCGCCCTCGCTAGCCGGCGCCGCCTCCACCGCCTCCGGCGCCGCCTCCACCGCCTCCGCCCCCGTCGGACGCCCCGCCGCCGGACCCGGCCGCGCCGCCGAGGGAGGCTCCGGCCGTGGCCACGAGTGACGAGAAACCGTCGGCGAACCCCGCCCCGGAGAAGCTTCCGTGGGCGGCATACCAGGGGAAGCTCGACTGCGACGCCGCGGGCAGCGCGGCGGCGAGCGCCCGCAGGCGCTTGGCGCCGACGCCGAGCACCAGCCCGTAGATCATGTTCGCGTCGATCCGCGCGAGGAGATCGCCGCTCGGCCCGGCGCCGGCGGCGGCGCTCTTCAGCGCTTCGCGCAGCGCGCTCCAGCGACGGTACTCGTGCTCCCCGCCGGGCGAGCGCCGCGGCATCGCCAGCGAGAGGAGACAGACGATCGTCCCCGCCGCGGGCAGGATCAACCCCCAGGGTCCGCAGAGGATCGTCACTCCGACCCCGAGCACGATCATGACCAGCCCGACGGCGATCCCGAGGCTCATGCCGCGCAGGCTGTCCGGGTCGAAGTAGCGCAGCTCACCGGCCTCGGCGGCGACCTGCTTGCGCCAGCGCGGGACGAAGGCCGCCAGCGCGCGCTGCTTCCCCTTGAGCTCCGTCAGGCTCAGCCGCTCCCGCCCGCGGCCGAGCTCGTCGGAGAGGAAGCGCAGGAGCTCCTCTTCGTGGGGCCGCAGCCGGGCCGCGTCTTCTCTGCGCCGGTCGCGCCGGAACTCGAGAACGTGATCGCGGCCCGCCCGCTGGCTTCCCAGGAGCCCGCGCTCCTCCACCTTCTGCTCGCGGACGACGAGGAAGCCACGCCGGGCGAGATCCAGGATCGTCGCCACGAGCGACATGCCCCCCACCTGGCGGCCGTGCATGAGGTAGTCGACGAACGCGGGGCCGGGATCCTCGCCCGTCGCGCCGTGAGGCGGCGACCAGGCCGCATCCAGGCGCCGGCCGAAGCGCTGGTAGAGAAGCAGCCAGGCGAAGGCCCCCGCCGTCCCCAGGAGGAGGCTGACGAGCCGGCCCGCTCGCGCCCGCGCCCGGCGCTCTTCCCGGGCGCGCGCCGCCCCCTCGCGCCGGCGGTCGGCGGCCTCGGCCCAGCGCGCCTCCTCGGCGAGGATCTGCTCGCGCGCCGGCCCGGGCACGGCGGGCGCTCCAGGAAAGAGGGCGGGAGGATAGAGCACCCGCGCCTCCAGGAAGGTGCGCGCGGGCAGGAGGCGGCAGCGGGCGACGATCGTCCCGCCGGAGTCAATCGCGGAGGAAGCCCAGAGCGGCCCGTGCCACCACTGCCGGATCTCCTCCGCCGGCAGCGGCGCGGGCGGGTGCACGCGCACCTCCACCGACCGACTCGACCGCGACCAACCGGGACCGACGAACTGGTAGTAGAGCACCGCGGCGTCGTCGCGCAACTGCACGGCGCCGCGCACGCGATACCGGACGGTGAAGCTGCGCGCCTCGTCGCGCGCCCGGAAGTGCCAGCGGATCTCGAGCTCGTCTCCGATCCGCGAGACGCGGAAGGTGCCCGGTTCGCCCGAGGGTGCCTCGTCGTACTCCCGGCCTCCCTCGGCGACGGAGATCTGGTCGTAGCCGACGCCCTCGCGCAGCGGCAGCGTGCGGTGGACATGGCGGAACGAGCCGTCGAAGTCGAAGGCGCGCGTCTCGCTCACCTCCAAGCCGCCGTCGGGAGCAAGACGGGCGTCGATCTCGAGGGCGGTGATCGCGTAGTCCTTCGCTGCGGCCGCGCCGGAGGGCCGCAGCGCGGGCGGCAGCGCGAGCAGGAGCGCCGGCAGGAGCGCGCAGAGGAGGGGGAGCCGTCGTGCCGCCGCCGGCGCCGGCCGGAGCGCGGGCCGCGGTCCCGCCGGGGGAACGGGGGTCGGCCAAGGCGATGGCGGCGATCCCGCCGGAACCGGGCTCGGGAGCCGCGGCCCAAGGCGAATCGACCCCCGCCGCGCGGCGCGGCGAGCGTCGCCGTGCCGGACTCGTCTGCATGCCGGTCGCATCACGCCTCCCGAAAAGAACTGCGGATCACCCGTCTCCCCCCCGGCGGCTCCCTCCGCTCGACAAGCAGTAGCAGCCGGGCGTGCGGCCGACAAGGCTCCTGGCGAGCGCGAGCCTCGCCCCAGAAGCGGAACCGGGCGGGGGGCGGCGCGGGGGGCGGCGCCGGCCTCGGGCGGCATCGGCGGGATGCGCTCCCGCGCAATGGCGAGGAACCCCCTGGTCGGGAGGCCGCTCCGGCGCTAGGATCGGGGCGGCGAGGATCCCGGCGGGCGGAGGGGTGCGCGTGGCTGCAGACCAGGCTGGCGACAGAGGAGACTCCCTGCGCGAGGCGATCGCGGCGGAACATGCCCGGATCCTCGCCCGGCTGTTCGATCCCGGCAGCGGCGCGACGATCGACCCCGAGCTGGCCGCCCGATGCCTGGCGCTGGTTCGGGGCGTGGCCGCGCTGCCCCGCGAGCACCTCCTCGGATTGCGGCTCATGCCGGGGGCCCTGCCTGACGCGGTCGAAGTCCCGCCCGGCGCCGAGCGCGAGGCCGCCGCGGCGCGGGCGCTCGGCGAGGTGCTGCTC
>VGIY01000043.1 GCA_016867695.1 Candidatus Eiseniibacteriota bacterium
GGCGATCGGGGTGCGGCAGCGATTCCGGTCGAGCCGTCCGACTTCCGGCCCGGGAGTCCGGAATCCGTACCCGCCGGTTCGGGATCCGTTCGGGGATCCCGCCCGATTGACACCTTGGCCCTGTTTCATCTAGCATGGCAATGGGTTAGGCGACCCGTGCCGGGGCCGATCGTCGGCCCCTTCCTCGTCGCGGTGCTCTCGTTCGGCGGGGGAACGCTGTTGGCGTTCCCGCACGGTCGCTCGCACAGGCTGTCCGGCGGTCCGTCCGGGCGGGGAGCGGGTGCAGGTCGTGATGCTCGGTCCGTGTGAGGTCGCCCGATCCATTGCCGCGCTGCTCTGGCTGGCGGCGGTTCGTCCCTCCCCCGAGACGACGCTCTCTCAAGTGCGGGCGGCGATCACTCACGAGACCAAGAGCAAGCTCGTCCGCCTGGAGGAGCTAGTGCGCGCCTGGCGCGAGGGACGCTACCGGCCCTCCGATCCTGCCGACTTGGTCCGGATCCTGGACGATGTGCGCAGCGTCTCCCAGAGCCACGCGCGCCTCTCGGCGGCGCGCTTCCGTTCGTTGCTCCTGCTGGCGCGCATCCGGACGCTGCTGCGGGCCACGCGACGCTGCATGCGCCCGGCGCGGCTCGGCAGGCCCCTGCCCGCGGGGGCGCTCGCGCGGCTCGCACGGCTGATCGCCGGGCTGCGCGCGGCGGATCACCGACACATCGAGGAGATCTCGGGTCGCTTCGCGCGGCGCCTCTGCGATCTTGCCATTGCCGCGACGGACGAGATCCGCCGGGAGCAGGGCGGAGGCCTCGCTCCCGGATCGGTGCGCATCGTCCTCGAGGACCTGAGCGACGAGGGCTGCCCCTGGGTGCCGCGGGCGGAGCGCGAGCGCTGGTTGGACATCCTGCGCAACCTGATCCGCAACGCCGTGCAGGCGACGCGGGACAGGGAGGCGTCGTCGGCTCCGGGCGCCGCGCTCGCGTCCCCGCCGGCGGTCACCGTGCGCCTGCGGCCGCTGCCCACCGAGAGCGGGGCCGTTCTCGAGGTGCTCGACGACGGCATCGGGATGAGCCCCGAACAGGTCGCCTCGATGTGGCAGGACGGCAGCAGCCGGCATGGCGGCGGGCGCGGTCGTGGCTTGATCGAAGAGAAGCGTCTCTTCCTCGAAGCGCGCGCCCGCCTTGAGGTGCGCAGCGCCCGCGGCGTGGGCACCGTCGTCCGCCTGGATGTCCCGCAGCGAACGATCGCGATCGCCGCCGTGCGTCCCTGGCAGGTGCGCCCCTTCGTCGCGGGCGCGCTCCTGCTGGCTGCGCTCGTGGCGGGCGCGGCGCATCAGGGGGGCCAGGCGGAGCTGGGCTGGGTGGAGCTGCGACAGGAGGGCGTCCTCGAGGCCCGCGACCGGCGGGGGCGCTTCCTGAGTCGGGTGGACCTGGGCGAGGAGGTCCTTCCCTACCGGCCGGACGGGGGCGTCAAGACCCCCGGCGCGCACGACGTCCCCTGCCTGCTGCGCCGCGACGGCCGCGGCCGCGTGCAAGGCGTGATCGTCGCCACGACGCCGGAGCGGGGGCCCGGGAGCCTCTGGTTCCTCGACGGACGCCTGCGCGTCGAGCGCAAGCTGGCGCTGGACATGCGCCGACCGCGCGAGCTGGCGCTGGGCCGGTTCCTCTCCTACTGGCAGGCCTTCATCCCCTGGGGGCCGCGGGGCGAGACGGCGCTGGCGGTGTCCATCCGCGATCACGTCTACGCGGAGTTCTGCGTCCTCTTCCTCGACGCCGGCCGCGGAACCCGGGGAGGCGCCTGGGGCGACACGCTCGGCTGCTACTACCACCATGGGCACCTCAGCTTCGTCGCCGCCGCGGACTTCGACGGCGACGGATCGAGCGAGATCCTCCTGGCCGGGATCAACAACTCCGCGCAGGCCGACACGACCTTCCTGTCCGAGGACCCGGGCGTCTTCATCGACTGCCTGATCCTGCTGCGCACTCCGGGGGCGGGAGGCCAGGCCTATCCCTGGACCACCTGGGAGGGGGTCCCGCCGGCGCGCGAGGCGGGCTACGTGCTCCTGCCTCCGCTGCGGGCGGGTCTGCGCCCCCAGATCAGCCTGGTCGACCTGATGCCGTCCTTCTCGCCGGACGCGCCGGCCATCGTCGCGCACCTGGTCGACGGCCGGATCTACTACTTCAACTGGGCGCTGCGCCCGCTGCGCTGCGGGACGGGCACGGTCACGCTGGTCCGCGCGCTCGCGCTGGACTCGGCGATCGGACCCCTGATCTACTTCCACGACGGCGAGCGCGAGGAGATCTCGCTGCCGGTCGACAGGAGCCGTTCATGACCCGGGTGTTGATCATCGACGATCGCGAGGACATGCTCGGCTACTGCCGGCGCACGCTGAGTGAGGCTTTCACATTCCAGCGGGCGGGCCACGCCGCCGAAGCGGGGGAGATGCTGGCGCGCGAGGCCGCGGCCGCGGTGCTCCTCGACCTGGACTTCTCGCACGCTGATCCGCAGCGCCTGCTCGGCCCGCGGGAGGACGTCCGGCGCGAGGGGTTCCACATCCTGGCCTGGCTGCGCCGCGCGCACGCGCGGATCCCGGTCGTCATGGTGACGGCGCGGCGGGAGATGAGCTCGGCGCTGCGCGCGGCCGAGCTGGGCGCCGACTACCTCGCCTGGGACGACGTCCTCGCCGATCCGGAAGTGCTGCGCGCGCGGCTGGAGCACGCCTGGCGGCGCGTCGCGACCCAGCGCGACCCCGTGCTGGCCGAGTTCCGGGCGCTGGGCGTCGTGGTCGAGTCTCCCGCGTTCGCCCGCGCTCTCGTCGCGCTCCACGAGGCGATCCCCGGCACCGCCCCGATCCTCCTGGCCGGCGAGAGCGGCACGGGCAAGGACGTCCTAGCCCGCGCGGCGCACGATCTCGCCGGGGGAGCCACACGGCCCTACATCCACCAGAACCTGGCGGCCATCGCCCCGAACGTCTTCGAGAGCGAGCTCTTCGGACACGTGCGCGGGGCCTTCACCGGAGCCGTCGCCGATCGCGAGGGCATGCTGCGCGCGGCCGACGGCGGCACGCTCTTCCTCAACGAGATCGCCGAGCTGCCGGTCAGCCATCAGGCGAAGCTGCTGACGGCGCTCGAGCGCTACGAGGTCGTTCCGATCGGCGGCGTGCGCGGTCTGCCGGCGCGATTCCGCCTGATCGCCGCGACCTCGCAGGATCTCGCCGGGCGGATCGAGCAGGGGCTCTTCCGGCGCGACCTCTTCCACAGGATCGCGGCGCACACGATCGTGCTGCCGCCGCTGCGGGAGCGGCGCGAGGACATCCCGGCGCTCGTGGCGGCGTTCCTGCGCCCGACCGCCGGGCCGAGCGGGTCGGGCCGCATCAGCGGCATCGCCCGCGAGGCGGTCGAATACCTGACGGAACAGCGCTGGGAGGGCAACGTCCGCCATCTGCGCAACGTGATCGACTCGGCGGCCGCGCACGGGAGGGGGATGATCACGCTCGCGGATGTCCGTGAGGCGGTGCTGCGCTTCGAGCGGCTCCATGGCCCTGTCGCGGGCGGAGGCGCCGAAGGCGCGGACCTCGCGGAGGCGGGCGAGGACCGGCTGCGCGCCCACGAGGAGGCGCTCTTCGCCCGCTTCGATCGGCGGGAGCTGCTCGACCGCTACTTCCTCTTCCTCTACCGGACCTCCGGCGGCAACCTGCCGGAGGTGGCGCGCCGCGCCGGCGTCGCCAAGAGCACCGTCTACGAGTGGCAGCGCCGCTGCCTGGGCGACGGGCGGGAGTGACCGGCGGCGATGACGGTCGCGGCGGAGTTCAAGCGGACCGGGCGCGAGCTCGGGGAAGCGCGCGCAGAGGTCCTGCCGGCTGAGCCGGAGACCTGTGGCGCCGCCTCCGGGATCGGGTCCGGCGGCGTGGAGGCATCGGTGGAGAGGCGCGGGATGCGTTGCTCGCTGGGTCATTCAGCCATTGTGCTTCTGGCTCTCTTCCCCTGGATCTGGGGCTGCGCCGAGACCAGCGCCCCCGCGCCCGCCGACGCGCCCGCCGGCGAGCTGGCGCTCACCGCCGACGCGGACTTCCTGATGCGCGGGGACAGCACGGCCCTCCATGCGGAGTTCTCCCGCCCCCGCGACGCCGGCGGCGCGGAGCTCACCTACCTGTGGGAGGCCGAAGGGGCGGCGATCCGCGGCGAGGGGGGCAGCGCGGTCCTCTACGCCCCGACCGGCGCGGACACGGTGACCGTGCGCGTCACCGCGGTCGACGCCGAGGGCAATGCGTTTCGCAGCGAGCTCCGGCTCCCGGTCGTCCGCCAGTTCGTGATCCTCAAGGCCGACGACTTCGTCTACGAGTCCTTCTGCGCCGACGGCGTGCCCGCCGGGTGGCGGCTCTACCTGGACTACGTCGAGTCTCGGGGGCTCAAGACGAGCGTCGGCGTGATCGGCCATCGCCTGGCCGAGGCGCCGCCCTCGTTCTTCGCCCTCCTCGGCGAGATGCACCGCCGGGGGAGAGTCGAGTTCTTCAATCATGGCTGGACGCACGCGATCAACGTCGTCGGCGAGGACGGCGTCGAGCGCAGCGAGTTCAAGGGGACCCCCTACGAGACGCAGCGCGACAACCTGCGGGCCACGCAGGCCCTGCTTCGCCGCCGCGCGGGGATCGTCCTGCGGGGCTTCGGCGCTCCGGGCAACGCCATCGACGCGACCACCGCGCAGGTGGTGGCGGAGAACGAGGAGATCCTCTACTGGTTCTTCGGCCACAAGGACGGAGGCAAGACCGTCCTGCCGCGAGTCGCCGACATCGAGAACGCCCGCCTGCTGCCCGACTACGAGACCTTCCGCCGCACCCTCAAGCCCGAGGCACGCGTCGTCGTCTACCAGATACATCCCTGGTTCTGGACCCCGGAGAAGCTGGCCGAGTTCGCCCGCTGCATCGACGACCTCGCCGCCCAGGGCGTCACCTTCGTCCTGCCGGCCAAGTACTGCGGGATGAGGCAGCCGGTCCCGCGCTCGGTCCCCGCTCTCGGGGGGCTTCCCTGAGGGCCCCCCCGGATCGCTCGCCGGGGCGGGAGGCCAGTGCCGGTCGACTTCCGGGCCGTCCGGCGCGCGCCCTGCCGCCGCATCCGCTCGATGAAGCAGATCGATGCGGCAGATCGATGCGGCAGGTCGATGCGGCAGATCGATGCGGCAGGTCGATGCGGCAGAGCGATGCGGCAGAGCGATGCGCCAAATCGATGAGACGGATCGAAGGGTTGTCGCGGAGCCGAGGCGACCCTACACTAGGGGCGCACGCGAGGCCCCATGAGGCGGTATCAGCGGCCGGCGCGCTCTTCCAGGCCACCTACGCTGCGCGCGCTGCGCGAGGCCCCACGAGCGCCTGTCCGCATCGGTCGGGGGAAGGAGGACCTATGTCTCGCCGCTGGCTGGCCGGGATCCTTCTCTGCGGATCCATCGGTTGTCTGTTCGGCTTCGTGATCGGCTGCGGGGACGACGAGCCGAGCCGGCCCGACAACGAGCAGCCTTCTCTGCTCTTCACACGGGAGGACTCGTCGACGATCCAGTTCCCCGCGTCCGCCCGGACCTGGGTCTGGTGCGGCCCATGGGAGGAGGGCGAGGTTCCGACGCCGACACTGCACATCCTGTTCTTGAGCCTGGTCGATGTCGGCGCGCCCGGATGGGAGCTGAGAGCGGTCTACGACGATTCCTCACCGGGAGACACGCTGCGCTTTCCGAACTACTACACCTGGGACCAGCCCGATAGCGCCCACATCTTCCTCAGAGATCCGCCGAACGAGCTCGCGACCGATCAGGAGGACGCGGGAGGATGGATAGTCTTCCGGCAGGTGCCCTGTCCGGGGGGGCAGGAGGTGGAGTTCGATATCGACGCGGTTCTCGGGAGCGAGCTCGGCGGCATGCCCACGGTCGCGGTCCGGGGGCGGTTCCGCCACGCTGTCACCCAGCCGCCCCCATGGATCGGGAGGTAGACGGCAAGCTCCGCGAGTGCGTCGCGGCGTCGCCCCCGATGCCGGTCATGCACCTTGTCCGCCGCAGCACCCCTGAGGCTCCTGTTCCTGCGGCCCATGCTACTGAGGCCCTTGTGCCCGAGGCTCCTGTTCCTGCGGCCCATGTTCCTGATGCCCCTGCTCATGCGGCCCGCACTTGCCCGGGGACACTCTCTCCCGGGGCTCCCCTGGGCCACCTCTCCCGGGGCCCCCTTCCCCGCGAGGTTCCCGGGCGCTATCTTCGTCGCGACCCCCTCGCGAAGGAGAGATGCTGATGACGACGCCAGTCCTGCTTGCCCGCTGCCCGGCCTGCGGGGCGAAGAACCGGATGCCGCTGGCCAGGATCGGCCAGACGGGCAAGTGCGGGCGCTGCGCCGCCGAGCTGCCCCCGCGGGAGTTCTTCGCCGAGGCGCCGATCGCCGTGGACGACCGGCGCTTCGACCTGATCACTCGCTGGAGCGGGAGACCGGTGCTGGTCGACTTCTGGGCCGCCTGGTGCGCGCCCTGCCGCCAGCTCGCCCCGACGCTCGAGGCGCTCGCGCGAGAGCTGGCCGGGCGCCTGCTAGTGGTCAAGGTCGACACCCAGGAGGCTCCCGTGCTGGCGGCGCGCTTCGGCGTCCAGAGCATCCCCACGCTCGTGCTGCTGCGCAGCGGGATCGAGGTCGACCGCATGGCCGGCGCCCTGCCCCTGACCGCGATCCGCGCGCGCGTGGAGCGCTTCCTGAGCTAGCGCGCCGGCCCGCGCCCGCGGGCCGAGGGCCCGCGCCCGCGAGAGGGAGGACGGCCGACTCCGGAGCGGCGGACGGCCGGCGTCTCGCGCGACGCCCCGGTCCGCCGGTCGGGTCGCCGCGCGCTCCGCGGCCGAGGCGCAGCCGCGGGCGGCCGCGCCGACCGCCGGGCGCTCCGCCTCTCTCCGCGGCCGAGGTGCTCGACGAGCGCGGCGATCATCCACTCCTGGTCGAGCACGCCTCCCGTCTCCCGGATCGAGTGCATGGCCAGCATCGGGTTGCCGACGTCGACCGTCGGGATCCCCAGCCGCGCGGCGGCGATCGGGCCGATCGTCGAGCCGCAGGGCAGATCGGATCGGTGCACGTAGTGCTGCACCGGCGAGCCCGCCCTCGCGGCGCACTCCTCGAAACGGCCGCGCGTCAGCAGGCTCGTGGCGTAGCGCTGCTTGGCGTTCACCTTGATCACCGGACCGCCGTTGAGCGCCGGCAGGTGATGGGGGTCGTGCATCTCGGCGTAGTTGGGATGGAGCGCGTGGGCGCCGTCCACCGAGACCATCCACGAGGCGGCGCGGGCGCGGTGCCAGGCCTCGCGCCCGGGCCCAGCGGCGAGCGAGAGCCGCTCGAGCGCGGCGTCGAGGAAGAACGAGTCGGCGCCGCTCGGCACCTGCGACCCGATCTCCTCGCCGTCGAAGAGGGCGATCACCGTCGTGGCGCGCGCCGTCGCGGGGGCTCGCAGCAGCGCCTCCAGCGCGGCGTGGCAGCCGGCCAGGTTGTCGATGCGCGGCGCGGCGAAGAGCTCCTCGCGCAGGCTGGCCAGGGCGGGCGGCTGCGCGTCGACGAGCTCGAGATCGGCGCCGACGACATCGGCCGGCCGGACTCCCGCAGCGCCGGCCAGGAGCTCGAGCAACGCGCCGGCGCCCGGAGCGCGCCCGCCGTCCAGGCCCAGGATCGGCGCCAGGTGCTTCTGCGCGTCGAGCTTCAGCCCCTCCTGGTTGACCTCGCGTTGGAAGTGGATCGCCGCCAGGGGGATGCGGCAGAGCGGCCGCGCGACCCGCACGAGGGCGACGCGCGGTTCCCCGCCCCGCCGGCGCACGAGCAGCCGGCCGGCGAGCGTGAGATCGCGGTCGGCCCAGCTGGCCAGCAGCGGCCCGCCGTAGACCTCGACGCCCAGCTGCAGGTAGCCGCGGGCCTCGTAGGGCGACTTCGGCTTCACGCGCAGGCCGGGGGAGTCGCAGTGCGCTCCGATGATGCGGAAGCCCGCCTCCGCCGGAGGCGCGGAGCCGACCCGGCCGGCGACGAGCCCGGTCGCGCCGCGCGATAGGTGGAAGCCCTGGCCGGGGCGCAGCCTCCACGGCGCCCGCTCGTCGAGGCGGGCGAAACCGGCCGCCTCCAACCGCGCGGCGGCGGCCGCCACCGCGTGCGCCGCCGTCGGGCCGGCGTGGATGAAGTCCATCAGGTCAAGCGTCGTCTTCCTGGCCCTGTCCGCCGCCATGCCCGCACTCCTTCGCCGCCCGGGTCTCGCCGATCCGCGTCGCTTGCGCGCCCAAGATAGCCTCCCGAACCGGATCGGGCCATCGGGATTAGGCCCGGTGGCGGGGATTCGGTCCGGGACGGCCCGATGCGATCCGAGCCGGCGCGCCCCGTCCCGCCCGGACCCCGCCGGCCCCGAAGGAAAGACCCCCGCCGTGCCGAGAACGGGAAGGAAGGGCGGCCGGGGACCGCGGGCGCGTCTGCGCCCCGCGCGGCGGCCGTCTCTCCGGACCGGTCAGCAGCGAGGCTTCGATGGGGATCGCATCCGCCTGCCGTTTCGCCCCGCGCTTCCGCGCCCCGCGCCTCCGCGCGCCGCGGTTCAGAGCCCCGTGCCTCCGTGCGCCGCGGCGTCCCCTCCTCGGTCTCCTCGCCGGGTTGCTCCTCGCCCCGGGCGCGGTGGCGCAGCTCACGCCGCAGCAGGAGGCGGCGCGCATCGCCGAGATCCAGCGCCGCATCGAGAGCCGCGGCCTGCACTGGACGGCCGGGCGCACGGCGCTGACCGCGCTCACCTGGGAGGAGATGCAGACGCGCCTCGGGCTGCGCATCCCGCCCGAGTACGGCGACATTCCCTCCGGAGGCGGCAAGGAAGATCTGGCTCCGGGCAGCACGGGCGCCGGCGCGCTCGAGGACGTTGCCCCTGCCGCCCCCGCTCCCAGCATGGGCGCGAACGCTGGAGCGCTCGGGGCCGGCGCCCGCGCCCCCAGCGCGCCCGAAGCCGTCGCCCTCGCCGCCCCCGCGCCGGCCGGCGCGGCCGGGCCGCCCTTCGCCCTTCCCGCGCGCTGGGACTGGCGCGAGCTGGGCGGGACGACGCCGGCGCGCGATCAGCGGCGCTGCGGCAGCTGCTGGGCCTTCGCCGCCATCGCCGCCGCCGAGTCGGCCATCCGGATCCACTCGGGCGAGGACGTCGACCTCTCCGAGCAGCAGATGCTGAGCTGCAACCTCTACGGCTACGGCTGCGACGGCGGCTGGATGACGGCCGTCTACCGGCACCTGCGGTCTACGGGCGGTGTCACCGAGGCCTGCATGCCCTACACGGCCGACGACGGCGCCCCCTGCCTGCAGAGCCAGTGCGCGGCGCGGCGTTATCTCGACGGCTACCGCGCCGTGACGACGACGACGCGGGACCTGAAGCTCGCCCTGCTGCGCGGGCCCTTCGCGGCGGCGATGGCCGTCAGCGAGGACTTCTCCGCCTACACCGGGGGCTGCTACAGCCACCCCGACGCGCGCACGCCCAACCACGCCATCCTGATGGTCGGCTGGGACGACACGCTCTGCGGCGGTGAAGGGGCCTGGATCTGCAAGAACAGCTGGGGCACCGACTGGGGCGAGGAGGGATTCTTTCACCTCGCCTACGGGAACTGCTCGATCGGGTTCGGGGCCGAGCAGGTCGACTACACGCCGCCCTCGGGCATCGTCATCGCCCACGGCGTGCCCGAGGATCCGTTGAGCGGCGCGGGGGGCGTCGAGCTGCGGGCGGTCGTCGCGACACCCGGAGAGACGCACGCCGCCGGCTCGCCGAGCCTGCGGTACCGCGTCGGCGGCGGCGCCTTCGCCGCCCTGCCCATGGCGCCGACCGGGGAGCCGAACGAGTTCCTGGCCCACATCCCCGCCCAGTTGGACGGCGCGCTGGTCGAGTACTACTTCGAGGCGGCCACGCTGGAGGGCAGCGAGCAGACCGACCCGCTGGCGGCGCCGCTGCACACGCACCGGCTGCGTTTCGGCTACACGGTGCTCTACGCCTTCGACGGCGAGAGCGGCACCGCCGGTTGGTCGCACGGGCCGGTGACGGACGGTCGCGGCGACCAGTGGCACCTGAGCACGCAGCGCAACCACACGCCGGGCGGCAGCCGCTGCTGGAAGTGCGGCCCGGTCGGGCGGGACAACTACCAGCCGTTGCTCGACGCCGGCCTGGTGACGCCGGCGATCACGCTCCCCGCGCAGGCGATGCTGCGCTTTCATCACTGGATCGACGCCGAGCGCAGCCCGTTCGAGCTGGGGTGGGCCTACGACGGCGGCATCGTCGAGATCAGCCTGGACGGCGGGCAGTCCTGGACGCAGCTCGCCCCGGTCAACGAGTGGCCCTATCGCGCCCGGCGCGGCGCCGCGCCCGGGCCCTTCGCCGCCGGCACGGGGCTCTTCTCCGGATCCGAGGGCTGGCGCGAGGAGCGCTTCGACCTCTCCGGCTTCGAGGGCGAGGCGCAGCTGCGCTTCCGCTTCGGCAGCGACGGCGCGGTCGCCTTCGAGGGCTGGTGTCTCGACGACATCCAGGTGCTGGGACTGGCCCCCGGCTCGCCGCCGGTGCCGGTGCGCCTGTTGGAGTTCGCCGGCGCCTGGGTGGAGCCGAAGATCACCCTCTCCTGGCAGATCGACGACCCCCGGGGCGTCCTCGGCTTCCACCTCGGGCGGTCGCCCTGGCCCGGCGGGCCGTTCGAGCGGCGCACGGCGGCGATGATCGCCGCGGGGGGACAGGAGGAGGATGCCTTCTCCTTCGTCGACGCCGCCCCGGCGGACGCCGAGGGGGCCTACTATCGGTTGATCGCCGTGGAGCTCAGCGGCGCGGAGACGCCGCTCGGGTTGACGCGCGTGCTGCGCGGACAGCAGAGCGCGCCCGCCCAGCGCGCGCGCCTTCTGGCCAATGTGCCCAACCCCTTCGACGCGGTGACCGCGCTGCACTTCGAGCTGCCCCTGGCCGCGGCGCCGAGTCCGGTGCTGCTGGAGGTCTTCGACCTGCAGGGCCGTCTGGTGGCGCGCCCCCTGGAGGCGCGGGAGATGGCGCCGGGCACGCACTGGACGCTCTGGGACGGGCGGGACCTGGGCGGCCGCTTCGTGCCCGCCGGCGCCTACTGCGCCCGGCTGCAGGCGGGGGCCGAGCGGGTCGTGCGCACGATCACCGTCATTCGCTGATCCGGCTAGCGGTTCCCCGCGTCCGGATCGCTCGCTTGACCCGGGGTTCGCCAGCGTGTATCTTCCTTCGCTCCCGTCCGGCGCGCTAACTCCGTCCATCAGGCCGCCTTGGGGATCTCATAAGCGGATCTCCCGCCGGATCGGTCCGCGGAGCGAGTAGACTCCGCGGACGCTCTTTCGGCCGGCCCGCGCCGCGCGGGGCCGGCGGTGTGCGCAGTCGCTGGGAGGATCGTCATGGGCAGCCGACGCATGGTCACGATCGACGGAAACACCGCCACTTCGTCCGTGGCTCACCGGATCAACGAGGTGATCGCCATCTACCCGATCACCCCCTCTTCGGTGATGGGCGAGCTGGCCGACGAGTGGTCGGCCGCCGGACAGCGCAACATCTGGGGCGCGGTGCCCGACGTCATGGAGATGCAGTCCGAGGGGGGCGCGGCCGCGGCCGTGCACGGCGCGCTGCAGGCCGGGGCGCTAACCACGACCTTCACCGCCTCCCAGGGCCTGCTGCTGATGATCCCGAGCATGTACAAGATCGCCGGCGAGTTGACCGGCTACTGCATGCACGTCTCGGCGCGCACGCTGGCCACCCACGCGCTGTCGATCTTCGGGGACCACTCCGACGTCATGGCCGTGCGCCAGACCGGCTTCGCCCTGCTCTCGTCGGCGTCGGTCCAGGAGGCGCACGACTTCGCCTGCATCGGCCAGGCGGCCTCGCTCGCCTCGCGCGTGCCCTGTCTCCATTTCTTCGAGGGCTTCCGCATCTCCCACGAGGTGGCGACGATCGCGGAGTTGAGCGACGACGACCTCCGCCACATGATCACCGACGAGTTCGTCGCCGCGCACCGGGCCCGGGCGATGACTCCCGACCGGCCGGTGCTGCGCGGCACCGCGCAGAACCCCAACGAGTTCTTCCAGGCGCGCGAGGCCTGCAATCCCTACTACGACCGCTGCGCGGCGATCTTCCAGGAGCAGATGGACCGCTTCGCCGCGCGCACGGGACGCGCCTACCGGCTGTTCGACTATGTCGGGCACCCGCAGGCCGAGCGGGTGATCGTGCTCATGGGCTCCGGCGCCGAGGCGGCGCGGGAGACGATCGACTGGCTGACGGCGCGCGGCGAGAAGGTCGGGATGCTGCAGGTCCGCCTCTTCCGTCCCTTCTCGGTCGAGGCCTTCATCCGCGCGCTGCCGGCGACGACCCGCGCCCTCGCCGTCCTCGACCGGACCAAGGAGCCGGGAGCGCTGGGCGAGCCGCTCTACCAGGATGTCGTCACCGCGCTGCGCGAGGGGCACGACGCCGGCCTGGCGAGCTGGACCGGCGACGACTGCCCGCGGGTGATCGGCGGCCGCTACGGGCTCTCCTCGAAGGAGTTCGACCCGGCGATGGTCAAGGCCGTCTACGACGAGCTGGCCAAGCCGGAGCCCAAGAACCACTTCACCGTGGGGATCGTCGACGACGTCACCCGCACCTCGCTGGAGGTCGACGAGAGCTTCGACACCGAGCCGGACAGCGTCGTCCGCGCCGTCTTCTTCGGCCTGGGCGCCGACGGCACGGTGGGCGCGAACAAGAACTCGATCAAGATCATCGGCGAGGAGACGGACAACCACGCTCAGGGTTACTTCGTCTACGACTCGAAGAAGGCGGGGGCGATCACGATCTCCCACCTGCGCTTCGGGCCCCAGCCGATCCACTCGACCTATCTGGTCCGCAAGGCCAACTTCGTCGGCTGCCACCAGTTCGTCTTCCTCGAGAAGTACGACATGCTCGAGTACGCGGCGCCCGGAGCGGTCTTCCTGCTCAACGCCCCCTTCGGGCCCGACCGGATCTGGGACGAGCTGCCGCGCGAGGTGCAGGAGACGATCATCGCCAAGCGGCTCAAGTTCTACGTCATCGACGCCTACGAGGTCGCCCGCGAGGCGCGGATGGGCACGCGCATCAACACGATCATGCAGACCTGCTTCTTCGCCATCTCCGGCGTGCTCCCGCGCGACGAGGCGATCGCCCAGATCAAGCAGGCCATCGAGAAGACCTACAAGAACAAGGGCCAGGAGATCGTCCAGCGCAACTTCGCCGCCGTCGATCACACCCTGGCCAATCTGCACGAGGTGCCGGTGCCCGCCCGGGCGACCTCGGCCAAGCGGATGCCGGGCGCCGTGGCGGACGAGGCCCCGGAGTTCGTCAGGAAGGTCACCGCGCCGATCATGCAGAACAAGGGCTACCAGCTCCCGGTCAGCGCCTTCCCCGACGACGGCACCTGGCCG
>VGIY01000044.1 GCA_016867695.1 Candidatus Eiseniibacteriota bacterium
TGCGCTCGGCGGTCAGACGCAGCGCGATGCAGTTGTCGATCCAGAGCGGGAGGGTCCGCTCGGTCAGCCCCCACTCCGATAGCCTCGCCAGCAGCGGCGCCTGGCTGCGCGCCGCGTGCTCCCGCAGGTCGCGGATCATCCGGCCGGCGTCCTCCCGTCCACGGTACGATCCCAGGTCGAGCCGCTCCTCGAGGCGCAGGAGCACCGGCAGCTCCGCGTCCGCGGGCGCCTCCGAGAGGCGCCGGGAGAGCCCGGGATCGATCTGCGCCGCCGGAACTTCCGTCACGACGAAGAGGAGAAGCGCCAGCAGCGAGCCGAACCCCATGGATCTCATCGCGAAACCTCCATCAAGACGCCCGGGCGCACCCGTTGCCGGCACCACGCAGACCCATGGAGCATACCTTGCCCGACGCCCGGACATCAATCCGCGGACACGCGCGGATCGAATCGCCGGGCGCCTGCAGCTCCACGCGTCGGATGCCCGCGGCTCGAGTCCACGGATGCCGGCGAGACCGTGCACTGGGCGCCGGCGGCCCGATTCCCCGGATGCCCGCGGATCAGACGGCAACGGCCGAGGCGCCCGAACCCGGGCGCCTCGGCCGGGCCGCCGTCCACGGTTCGACGGCAGGCAGGAGCGGAGAGCGGAGTCGGGAAGACGGCAACGCCGCTCGGCGCCGCTGCCGGCGCGCTGCCGTCCTCTCAGCGGCGCGCCCTAGCGGTCGTCCTCTTCCTCGTCGACATCCTCGTCGTCGAAGTCGTCCTCGTCGTCGTCGTCGAAGTCGTCGTCGTCGAGATCGTCATCATCGTCGAGATCGTCGTCATCGTCGAGATCGTCGTCATCCTCGTCGAGTTCTTCGTCGAAGTCGACATCCTCGTCGAGTTCTTCGTCCGCGTAATCGTCCTCCACTTCCTCGTAGCCTTCGTTCCTCCGGGGGAAGTACCGCTCGTCGAGCCAGTCCTGCATCGTCTGCCTCCCGCGGGGCTCCCCGCGCTCTCATGGTCCAGGGGCTCCATCGGACGACCGCGCCGCGAAACTCGCCGGAACCCGGCCGCGGCACCGGGCATTTAATGGATTGGGCCTCCGGGCTGTCAAACGAAAAAAGAGCCCCCGCCGGGCGCCTCCCGTGCGGCGCCGGGCGCCCGCTGCGCCTTGCGCCGGGGAGCGCTCTCTCCATACAATCCAGGCCTCCCGCCGGGCCGCCGAGGGCGGCCCGATCCGGCTCCGAGACACGAGAGGAGGCCCCATGGGCTCGAACGATCCGCGCCAGCGTCCGGCAGCGACCGGCCGCCCGACGGTGGTCCGCCGCGCCTCGGCCCTCCCCCTCGTGCCGCTCCTGGCGGCGCTGGCCCTGCCGGCCTCCCCGCCGGTCGGCGCGGCCTACGACGACAGCTCGTTGCGAGCGATCTGCTTCAATGCCGAGCGGGCCAGCGAGATGGGCGAGCCGCTCGTGCTGCTCGCCCACAAGACCGTCTGCGACTTCGCCTCCTACGGGCCCCGGACCTTCGACGAGCACTGGGTCTGGTTCGTCGCCGACCCCCGCTCGACGGCGGCCGACGAGTTGCGCCGCTTCGCCGTGCCGCTCGAGGTGCGCTACGAGCAGCTCTTCTTCGATCGCTGCCGCATCTTCCGCGGCGCCGACACGCTGAGCGTCGACCCCCACGGTTTCTTGCTGCAGCCGATCGACGGCTGGCCGGAGCCGGGCGCCTTCTTCTTCCGCGAGGTCCGGGCGGCGCTGCCCGAGCTGCGCGCGGGCGACATCGTCGAGTTCGCCTACCGGGTCTCGAACCGCTGGAGCGATCGCCGCGCGCCGTCGGCCTGGGACGCGTTCCCGATCCGCCACCCGCTCGCGCCCACGCTGGAGCGCCAGATCATCGTCGCGCACAACCCGGTGCTCAAGGGCCGCATCCGGGTGATCGGCGACGATCGCCCCCCGGTGCGGCACATGGGCGTCTCGCCGCCGCGCTTCGAGCTGCACACCGGCGACCTGCCGGCCGGGCAGGCCGACGCCACCGGGCCGGGCGCCGCCCGGATGCTCTTCACCGCGTCGACGAACTGGTGGGACGTGCAGCGGATGCTCGGCTTCAACTACGGCCCCGCGCTGCTGGGCGCCACGCAGCTCTTCACCAGCGCGGGAGACTCGCTCAGCGTGCGGCACCGCGGCTCGCGGGAGCGGCTGGCGGCCGTGCTGGCCCATGTGGACCGGGAATGGACGCCCCTGCCCCAGAGCCTCACCGCCGCGAGCTACTACCCTTCCGACGCGGGAGAGCTGAACGCGCAAAGGGTGGCAGGCCCGCTCGACCGGGCGATGCTCGTCGCCGGACTGGCCCGCGCGGCGCACATGCAGGCAAGCCTCTTCCTGGCCCGCACGGCAGCGGAGCCGTTCCTGCCCGACTTCGCCGTCCCCCACCAGTTCGACCGCCTCGCCGTCCAGGTCGACCTGCTCGAGGAGGGCGTGAAGGTCCTGATCGATCCACTTCGCGGGCGGCTCGAGGACGCCGTCGGCGCGGCCGAGGAGTACACGCACTTCCTCGGGTGCGTCCCCCCCTGGGAGGGCCTCTATGAACGGGATGCGTCCGGAGCGCTCGTGCCGCTCGCGCTCGAGTGAGCTCGTCAGACCCCACGCCCGTCCGGCCGGAGCCGGCGAGCGAGCAGGCGCGGGCGGCCCCGCGGACGAAGACGGGCGCTGCTCCCGCCGCCAGGCGCTCCGGCGCCTGGCCTGGGGGGCGGCAGGCCTGACGATCATGGCGCGCTCGGGCGCCGCGGCCGCTCTGCCCGGCTCCGCGGGAGCGGGCTCCGGCGCGGCCGGGGCCTTGCCCGGCTCCGCGGGAGCGGGCGCGGGCGCGGCGGGCGGGGCAGCCGGATCCTCGGCCGCCGGCGCCGCCGCCGCCGGGGTGCGGCTCGCCGTCATCCGCCACGGAGCGCCCGATGAGCTCACCCGCCGCGCCCTCGCCGCGCTCGGGGGCATGAGCCGATTCGTCTCCGCCGGCAACCGCGTCGTGATCAAGCCCAACATCGGCTGGGACCGCGTGCCCGAACAGGCCGCCAACACGCACCCGGAGGTCGTCGCCGCGCTGGTCCGCATGGCGCTGGAAGCGGGGGCCAAGCGGGTGACGGTCATGGACCACACCTGCAACGACGCGCGCCGCTGCTACGCGCGCAGCGGGATCGAGGCGGCGGCGCGCGCCGCCGGCGCCGATGTCGTCCACCTGCCCGACGGGCGCGGCACCGAGATGGACATCGGCGGCGAGACGCTGCGCGCCTGGCCCGTGCACCGCGAGGTGATCGAGACCGACGTGCTGATCAACGCGCCGATCGCCAAGCATCACTCGCTCACCCAGGCGAGCCTGGGGATGAAGAACTGGCTCGGCGCCGTCGACGGCCGCCGCAACCAACTCCATCAGCGGATCGACGCGGCGAGCGTCGACCTGGCCGCCTTCTTCAAGCCGGCCCTGACCGTGCTCGACGCCACGCGCATTCTCCTGCGCAACGGCCCCCAGGGGGGCAACCTCGACGACGTCGCCGAGCCGCGGATCGTCGCCGCCGGCACCGACCCGGTCGCCGTCGACCTCTTCGGTGCCGGCCTCTTCGACCTCGCGCCCGAGGACTTCCCCCTCCTGGCGCTGGCGGAAGCGAGAGGCCTGGGCCGTCCGGCCGAGTCCCCGCCCGACCTCATCGATCTCGACCTGGAGGGGTAGCCCGCGCCCCCGGCGCGCGCGCGAGCGCCGCCGATGCGCAGGGTCCGGGGTCCGGGGAGGGCCCGCCGCGAGTTCCCGCAGCGAGCGCGCCCGCGCGCGAGCGCCAGTGCCGCCGATGCGCAGGGTCCGGGGTCCGGGGAGGGCCCGCCGCGAGTTCCCGCAGCGAGCGCGCCCGCGCGCGAGCGAGGACTGTCTGAGCGCCGGGCCCTCCCCGGACCCCGGACCCGTCGGCGTCAGCGATAACCGCCGTCCTCCGCCGGCTCCGCCCCGTCCGGCTTCACCGGACCGAGGAAGTCGAGCACGAACGCTTGGCGCCCGGGCAGGCAGAGGTCCTGGTCGAGCGCCAGGCCCTCCGGAGTCGCGAGCAGCGGGGAGACCTCCAGCCGGTACGCGCCGCCGTGCAGGCCGCGCGGCTCGATCACCAGCGTGCGCCCCTCCTGCTCGAGGGAGAGCAGGCGCGGAGCGGCGGTCGAGTCGCCGGCGCCGGTGAGGACGACGGCGGAGTCGAGCGTCGCCGGATCCACCGCCTTCGTCAGGCCCAGGCGGATGGAGGCGTGCAGGGCGAGCCGCTCGCCCGGGGCGAGGTCGCAGGCGCGCACGAGCAGCGGGCAGAAGGAGACGCCGGCCGTGTCGGCGCCCGCCAGGCCGTGGGTGTCGATCAGCTCGAGGATGACGCGATAGGACTCGTCGCAGCCCTCCGGTCCGCTCTCGTCGATCTCGCCGTCGCCGTCGTTGTCGAGGCCGTCGCAGCCGGCGAGGTCGAGGCAGCCGTAGGTGTGCGCGGCGACGAGCCCGGCCGGCGCGGCGAGCGTGTCGCGCGCGCCGTCGCCCCAGTCCCAGACGGCGGCGACGATCGAATCGCCCGGCGCCGGGTCGTACGAGCCCGAGGCGTCGAAGAGGACGCGCGTCGTGTCGCTCGGCGCGCAGAGGCCGCCGCTCCAGACGACGACGGGGAGCCAGCCGACGGCGAAGGCGGAGCGGAAGGCGGGCTGCCCGGGCGTGTGCGCCATCCGATTGCCGGCGAGGTCGGTGACCAGGTGGGTGACGATGACGTCGTAGCCGCCGCCTTGGGCGAGCGCCGCCGGGACGAGCGTGACCAGGCTGCCGGTGTCGTCGAGCGCCGGGCCCTCCCGCAGCGGCACGACCCCTTCCTCGCCGACGATGTAGAGGTTGGCGGCGTTGACCGTGCTCGGGGCGAGCGGCTCGGAGAAGGTGAGCTCGACCCGGGCGCGCGGATCGACGTGGGGCGCGCCGTCGGCGGGGCTGACCGCGAGCACGAAGGGCGGATCGCGGTCGGGCTCGGTGCGGAAGCTGCCCGCGTAGGGCTGCCGGCCGGGCAGGTCGGGCTGCTGATCGAGGCCGTTGCCGGCCAAGTCGCGGGCCAGCGTGTCGACGGCGACGGCATAGACCTCGTAGTAGGCGAGCCGATCGTCGGGCACCAGGCGCAGCGTGTCGCCGGCGGCGCAGAGCAGGCGCGAGTGGGCGACCGGCTGTCCCGCGAGCGTGAGCGCGACGGCGGCGGGGAGCAGCAGCGAGGCCTCGTCCATCGGCTCGCTGAAGACGAGCGCCGGATGGGCGCCGACGGGCACGTCCACGGCGGCGGGCAGCAGCGCGATCACCCGCGGCGCGAGCGTCTCGGGCCGCGTGGTGAAGAAGGAGACGTCGGCCTGGCGGCCCGGAACGCCGGGGAACTGGTCGAGGCGGTTGCCGGCCAGATCGGTGAGCAGCGTGTCGGCGGTGACGGTGTAGGTCCTGCCGAACTCGAGGATCGTGGCGCTCGAATCGGGCAGCGCCACCGGCGTCCAGTTGATCGACCGGCCGTCCTCGGCGAGTCGCGCGCTGCCGGGCACGCCGGCGGCGCCCAGGGAGAGGCGAAACGCCTGTGCCGTCACCGACTCCGCGGCGAGCGGCTCGCTGAACTCGTAGCGGACGACGACGTCGGGGCCGACATCCTGCGAGCCGTTCGCCGGCTCGCGCAGGGTGACCCGCGGCGGCACGCGATCCCGCTCGGTCGTGAAGCTGCTGACGAAGCTCTCGCGCCCCGGCTGGCCGGGGTCGCCGTCCAGCGAGTTGCCGGCCAGATCGCAGGCGGTCGTGTCGACCTCGACGATGTAGGTCGTCAGATAGGCGAGCGGCTCGTCGGGCGTGAAGGTGTAGATGCGCCCCGTGCCGTCGAGCACGCCGCCGCCCGGAGTCTCGCTTTCGTCGCGCCGCAGGTGGAACGCCCCCGGGAGTCGGGCGGCGTCCATCGGCTCGGAGAAGAGCAGCGCCACTTCGGTCGAGATGCTCACATTGCCCGCCCCGTTGCCGGGGAAGACCGACTCGACCCGCGGCGGCACCGTCTCGCGGGTGGTGCGCAAGACGCTCAGGAAGGGCTGGAGGCCCGGCGTCAGCGGGTCCTGGTCGAGGCGGAGCAGTCCGCTCGGGTCGGTCACGGCGCTGGTCACGCGCACGCGGTAGTCGCTGAACCAGGAGAGCGGCGCTGCGGGCGTGAGCGTGGCCGCGGCGCCGCTCGCCGCCACCGTGCCGGGCACCGGCGTCACCTCTCCTCCGGGTCCCACGCGCTCGAGAACGAAGCTCTCCGCCGTCACCGTCGCCGGCGCCACGGCCCGGGTGAAGGCGATCGTGACGACGCTCGTCAGCGCGACGCCGTCGGCGCTGTCGGCGGGCGTCACCGCGGCGACCGCGGGATGGAGGCTCTCGGGCTCCGTCGTGAATCCGCGGCGATAGGGATGATGCCCCGGGGCGAGCGGGTCCTGGTCGAACCGGCTGCCGTCGAGGGCGGCGAGCAGCGTGTCGGCGACCAGCGTGTAGCGCGTCAGCCACTCGAGCGGGCCGGCGGGAACGAGCCTCACGCTCCCGTCGGGGGCGAGCGCGGCCTCGGCCTCGACGCCCTCTCCGGCGAGCTCCAGCCGCACCGACCCGCTGGTCACGCTCGCCGGCTCCAGCGGGCGCGAGAACCAGAGGCGCACCGCGGCGCCCGAGTCCACGAAAGTGTCGGCGCGCGCCGGCTCGAAGGCGAGGGCGACGACCGCGGGCGGCAGCGCGGCGGTGAACCAGGACTCGAAGGGCTGGTAGCCGGGCAGGGAGCGGTCCTGGTCGAGCGGCTGCCCCTGGAGATCGCGCACGCCGCCGCCCGGCCCCTCGCCGAGCACGCGGACGAGGTAGGCGGTGCCGCGCTCGAGCTCCGCGGCGGGCCGGAAGGTGAAGACGCGCCCCGTCGGGTCGCCGGTCACCGTCCCCGGGATCCCGACCGACCCGCCGCGCAGGAGCCGGAAGGTCGTCGTCGGCGACACCGTCGCCGGATCGACCGGCACGCTGAACTCGACGCGAATCGGGCTGCCGAGCGCCACGCCCGTGGCGCCCGAATCGGGGGCCACCGAGACGACGCGCGGCCCCGGCGGCTGCTCCAGCGTCGTGTAGAAGGAGCGGAAGCCCTCGCGCTCGGGATAGGTCTGCGGATCCTGATCGAAGGGCTTGCCGTCTGCGGCGCGGATCGCCGTCGTCAAGTGCAGCGTGCAGGTCGTCGCGTACCAATGCGGCTGCGCGGGTAGCCAGACGGCGCTGTCGCCTGCCGCCTCGATCGCCGCCGGCGCCGGGCGAGCGCCCCAGGAGTCGGTCAGGTAGAGGCTCGCCTGGCCGACGGACGTCGGATCGACGGCGCGGTTGAAGCGCACGCGCACCGCGGCCGAGCGATCCCGGCCGAGGGCGCCCGGCGCGGGCGAGACCTCGAGCACGCGCAGCGGCGCGTAGGGCGCCGTGCGCCACCCGACGGTCAGGGCCTGCAGGCCCTCGAGGGCGGGATCGGCGTCGAAGGGCCGGCCGTCGGCGTCGAGCACGCCGGGCGTCACCGTCACGCCGTAGGCGGCGCCCATGGAGAGCTCGGCGTCGGGGAGGAGCAGGAAGCGGCTCGATGGCTCCGGGTCGCGCGCCGTCACGGTGAAGCCGACCGGCCCGCCGTGGATCCGCTCCCAGGTCACGCCCGCGGCGAGCGAGGCGGTCTCCATGCCGCGGTCGAAGGAGAGCTCGACGGCCAGCCCCTCGACCTCGACCGTGTCGCCCTGAGCCGGGGCGAGCGCGATCAGCCGGGGCAGGTCGAGCCAGAGCGAGAGGTCGCGCCAGAGGCCGGGGCCGAAGACGCCGCCGCGCCCCGAGAACTCGGGCAGCGCGCGGAAGAGCACGCTGTCGCTCGGTACGACGCCGCGTCCTGCCGCGCCGCCGCCGCCCCAGGCGAGGACGGCGAAGGTGTCCGCCTGCGGCGGCGAGATCTCCAGCGCGCCCGCGCGCGCGGCGTACCAGCCGAAGCGGTAGCCGCTCGCTCCCGCCACGGAGGACCAGCGCAGGCGCAGGCTGTCGGATCCCGGGGCGCCGCCCGCGCCGAGCAGGCGGGACTCGACGCGCTCGAGGGGGACATCGACACGCGCCAGGCGTCCCGCGGGCACGCCCACGCGGCCGGCCTCGCCGGCGGCGACGATGCCCTCCTGGCGCGAGCCGTCGGGCCAGGCGTCGCCGGCGGCTCCGAAGGCGAGGACGCGCACGCGATAGTCCTCGCCGGCGGGCAGGGAGAAGGTCGCGGAGAAGGCGCCCGCGCCGTCGAGGCGCGCGGTCTCGGCGGCCACGGCCGCCCCCCGGAGGAAGACCTCGATCTCGAGCGAATCGATCCTCACCGCCGACTCGGGAAGGCCCGCCCCGCGCTTGAGGACGACCTCGACGCTGCCCGGATGGCTGCCGACGCCGTCGTCGGTGCACTGCCAGAGGCCCGCGGCGAGCAGCAGCGGAAGCAGCACCCCCGCGGCGCGGCGCGCGGCGCTGCGGCCCGGCGCGCGCAAGGAAGCCGGCGACTCCGCGGCGCGGCGCTGCGGCCCGGCGCGCGCAAGGAAGCCGGCGACTCCGCGGCGCGGCGCGCTGCGCGGGGAGCGGCGGGTGGCGCGGGGCGGCGGTGTGCGGCGCATGCTACCCCCCCGCCGCCCGCGGCGCGCCGGCGCGGCCGGAGGGCGTTGCCTCGCGGCGCACGCCGATCGCCGCCCGCCAGCCGGAAAGCGTCCTGGCCGAGCCCTGTCCATCGGCGGGGAAGCTCAGCCGGCCCGTCTCCCAGCCGATGCGGCAGAAGTACTCGCTGCGTCCGCGCAGAAGCGACAACGCCGGCTCCACGCGCGCGCTCCACCCGTCCGCCAGCGGCATCTCCCGGGGGAGCAGCCGCAGCCAGGTCAGCGTGAGCGCGGGCCTCCAGGCCGGAGCGCGGGCGAGCGGGAGATCATCGCCGGCGCCCCGCCCGGCGCGGGCGCGGCGCGAGGGGCGCAGTTCGAGCGAGGCGTGGCCGAGCAGGGCGGGACCCGTCTCGTTCGCCAGGCCGTGGATCTCGAGATCGGGCAGCGTGGCGCGGCCCGTCGAGGCGAGCCCCACCGAGCCGCTCCCGGCCAGCGGCGGCAGATCGAAGGCCGCGCTCGCCTCCCCCGCCGCCAGCGTCCGCGCCGAGCGCAGGACGACGCCCTCCAGACGCTCCGCCTCCTCCCTGGCGATCCTCGCGCGCGCCCGCAGCGGCGGCTTCCACCGCGTCGTCTCCAGCGTCGCCTCGAGGGCGAACCGGTCTCCGGGCCGGAGGCTCGAGCCCGCCACGACCTCCACGGCGCCGGCGTGGTCGTAGCCCGCGGCGAGCAGCAGCTTCCAATCGTAGCCGAACGCCAGGCCGCGCACGGCGCCGGCGTGCACCCTGAGCCCGCGCGCCGGCTCGGGGTCGGGGAGCGCCAGGAGGGGTTCGCCGACCTCGCGCGCCAGCGCGAAGGAGGCGGCATCGAGGCGCCGCAAGCCTCCCGGCGTGCGCAGACCGGCCTGGAGCAGCCAGGCCTCGTGGGGGCGAAGGCGCACGAGCGCGGCCGCACCGGCGCGGGGTCCGAGCGCCGTCTCCTCCCGCTCGGTGAGCGACCCGCTCAGCTCCAAGCGCGCCTCCCACCGCGCCCCGAAGGCCATCTCCGCGTGCGCCAGGGACACGATCTGAGCGTGGGCGCCGCCGGGGCCCGCCTCCTGGCGCGCCGCTTCCATCGACAGGCCCGTCTCGCGCCACTCGACCGCCGCCGGCGCCGGAGCGGCGCCCAGGGCGGCGAGGGCGACGGCGGCGAGAACGGGTGCGAAGCGGCGCGGCGGGAGCCGATGCACGCGTCCCGCGCATCCCGCGCAGCTCGTGCAGGCCACGCGTCCCGCGCATCCCGCGCAGCTCGTGCAGGCCGCGCATCCCGCGCAGGCCCCGCGGGCCGCGCGCCGGCTGTCACGCCGCGCGCTCATTCCAGCCGTCCGCTCACGCGCAGCCAGCCGCGGTCGGGCAGCGCGGAGAGTCCCGCGCGCTGCTCGATCGCCGGCGCGCGCGCCGAACCGATCCCGGAGAGGAGGTCGCCGGCCAGCAGCCCCCCGGCGAGCCGCAGGCGATCGCCGCCGACGCCCCGCGGCCCGCGAAGCGCCTCCTCGAGCAGGCGCGCTTCCAGGCCGGCCTGCGCGTCACCCTCGAGTCCCCAGGCTTGCGCGAACCAGCCGGCGGCGGTGCCGGCTCCCGCGCGATCCGCAAGCGCGAAGAGCCCCGCGGCGGCCTCCGTCTCGCCCGCGTGGAGGGCGAGGAGAGCCCTGCCGTAATGGATCGCGCCCTCGCAGGCGGGGATCTCTTCCTCGGGCAGCAGCGGCCGTCCCGGCGGCGGCCCCGCGGGAAGCGCCCCGGCGACGGCGGCGATCATCCTCGCCCAGGACTCGCCGAACAGGCGCCGCGACAGCGTGCCCGAGACGGGTTGCCCGCGCACGGTCCCGTCGGCAGCGGCGATCCAGGCGGCTTCCCACCGCCAGCCACCCTCGGCGAGCGGCTCGATCGTGCCGGCCAGCGTCAGCTCGGCTCCCGTCAGGCGCGCCGCGACGAGCTGGGGATCGTCGCCCGGCAGCAGCCGCGCGCGCAGCGTCCGGCGCGCGCGCGCTTCGCGAAACGCCCGCTCGAGGAGCCGCCTCGTCTCGGCGTCGACCACGCCCGTGGGCGCCAGCCCCTGTTCGCCCTGGAAGTGGGCCACGGCGTCGGCGATCTCGCGCGTCGCCCCGGCTCCGTGCTGCGCGGAGAGATAGCGCGCCGGCTTGTCGGCCGCGGGCGCCCAGGGAGGCGGACCGGCCGGCTCGAGGAACGCGAGACGGTGGGCGACCCCCTCGACCGTGCTGACCGGCGGCACGCCCGCGTCCGGGGACTCCGGCGCGGCCCCGGAGAAGGCCACCTGGCCCCGGCGCAGGAGCAGGGCCTCCTGGAGCGACGGGAGGAGCGCATCGCCCGGCGGGTTCAGCGCGCGGATCAGCCACTCGGCGGCGGCCGCGCCGAGGGCGGCCGCATCGGCGCGCGCCTGCGGAGTCTCCTCGGCGACGAGCAGCGGCTCGAGCGGCGGCACCAGCCAGCGCCCGGCGACCGGGGGCGGGGGCGTCTCGCGCAGCAGCGCCGAGCGCACGCGCGCGGCGTCGCGCTCCGCCCGCGCGCGCACCCAGCGTGCGGCGATCAGGCGGGACCAGTCGCGGCCTGGACGCGGCTCGTCACTGGTGAGCAGGAGGTGATAGCGGGCCATCGCCTCTTCCCACCGCCCGCCCTGCGCGTCGAGGCGCGCCAGCAGGTAGAGGCCCGCCGTGTCCGTGGGATCGCCATCCAGGAGCGCCGTGAGCGCCGCCCGCGCGACTTCCCGGTCGCCCAGCTCGAGGGCGTCGATCGCGCGGCGCAGGATTGGAGAGAGGGGACCCGCGCCCGGCACGGAGGCCGCCGCGGCCCGAGGGCCCGCGTCCTGCGCGGAGGCGGGCGCCGCCTGGAGGAGCATGACCGGCAGACAGATCGCCAGCCATGCGGCTCCGCGTAGCCATTGCCCTGCCCGCATCGAAACCCCTTCAGTCGGAGGCCCAGGCGCCGGGTCCGGGCCACCGGGCGGTCACCCACTCCCCCACGCCGGCCTGCGCCGGGCGTTCCCGGGCCAGGCCGCACCCCCGCCGGCCGCGCGAGTAGAGCCGCAGCTCGGCCAGCGAATTGAAGCGTGAGAAGAGCGACTCCGCAATCCTCAATCCGCTCGCATTCTCGCGCGTGGCGACGAAGAGCAACGGCGGCGGATCCGGCGTCGCGGCCTGCAGCTCCGCATCCCAGGAAGAGGCCTCTCCGCGCGGATCGATCCAGACGATCCCGCGCAGCCTGCGCCCCTCGGGCACCCAGGCGGGCGCGCCCAACCCGCTCCAGCCGGCGCAGACGAGGACGACGTCGGTCGCCTGGGGCCCGAGCAGCGCCCACCATCGCGCGCCGTCGGCGCGCATCTGCTGCAGCTCGCCGCGAGAGGGGCGCGCGTCGGCGGGGCCGAGCAGCTCGGGCACGCGGCTCAGCCCGTGCCCGCGCAGATCGGGCACGAGCACCTCGCAGCCCGCCTGCGCCAGCAGTCGAGGAAGCTCTCCCCAACACTCGCCGCCGTCGCTGGACCAGTCGTGGACGAGGAGAACGCCTCCAGAAGCGCGGCCCGCGGGCCGATAGCGCAGGGCATGGAGCGGGAAGCCGTCGCGGCCCTCGATCCGCACCGCCTCGACGGCGGGGGCCGGCGGCGGTTCCGCGGCCGCCGCGGGTGGCAGGCCGCGGAGCGGGCCGAGCGGCAGCCCCGCGGCAACGACAACGAGGGCCGCGATCAACCGGGCGCGCGCCCGCCATCGAGCTGCGAACATCGAGGCGCCTCCAGCGGGAAGGGCCCGAGGAGCGGCAACATGCTGGACGAACCTTCCCAGGGCCTGCAGCGCGTCGGCTTCGACCAGCGGAGCGAGAGCTGGTACCTGGCCCTGCCCGCGAGCCGGCGCCTGCCCCTCGACCGCGCCACGCTCGCCCGTCTCGTCTCCCTTTATAACGAGATCCACCGCGGTAATCCACTGACACTCGTCGAGCGCCGGATACTCCGGGCGCTCGGACGCGAGCGGGACGACCTGCGCGACACGGTGCGCAGCCTCTACGCCTACATCGACGGCGCGGAGGACGCGCCTGCGGGGCGGGCCCCGGGGCGCCGCGCGCCGGAGTTCGCCCGCGGGCTGGTCGAACGGCTGCTCGCGGTCGCGCGGCGGATCGGCGGCGCCCGCTCAGCTCCGCCGGCAGCGCGCGCGCAAGGCCGCCAGCGCCTCCCCGCCGACCCCGCGGCAGCCGATGGCGCCTGAGGCCCCCTCGTCTCCGTGCCAGTCGGACCCGCCGGTCGCCGTCAGCCCGCGCGCCGCGGCCCAGGCGGCGAAGCGCTCCTCCTGCGCCGGCGTATGCGCCGGGTGGAAGACCTCCAACCCTCCCAGGTCCCAGTCGGAGGCGCTCTCGAGATCGAATCCGCGGTAGCCCCCCGGGTGCGCCAAGACCGGCACGCCGCCCGAGGCCCGGATGAGCGCGAGGATCAGCGCGAGAGGCT
>VGIY01000045.1 GCA_016867695.1 Candidatus Eiseniibacteriota bacterium
CCCGGGCCCCGACGGGCCCCCCTCAAGGATCGGCCCGCCTCAGACCTTCTTGACGATGACCTCGTCCAGGAGGCCGTACTCCTTCGCCTCCTGGGCGGACATGAAGAAATTGCGGTCGGAGTCCTTGCGGATGCGCTCCAGGGGCTGCCCCGTGTGGGCGGCCAGGATCTGGTTGATCTGCTCGCGGAGGGCGAGGATCTCGCGCGTGTAGATCTCCATGTCGGCCGCCTGGCCCCGGCTGCCCCCCATCGGCTGGTGGATCATGACCCGCGCGTGCGGCAGCGCGCTGCGCTTGCCCCGGGTACCCGCGGCGAGCAGCAGCGCCCCCATGCTCGCCGCCTGGCCCATGCAGATCGTCGCCACGGCGGGCTTGATGAACTGCATCGTGTCGTAGATCGCCAGCCCCGCCGAGACGACGCCGCCCGGCGTGTGGATGTAGAGGTGCACGTCGCGGTCCGGGTCCTCCGCCTCGAGGAAGAGGAGCTGGGCGATGACCAGGTTCGCGGTCACGTCGTCGATGACATTGCCGACGAAGACGATCCGGTCCCGCAGCAGGCGGGAGAAGATGTCGTAGGCGCGCTCGCCGCGGGCCGACTGCTCGACGACGATCGGCACCAGCGACTGCAGCATCTCCCGCTCGCGGCGGCCCTCGGGCGCGAAGGCGCCCGGGGTCCAGCGCTCTCGACTCCGGTCGCGTGACTCCATCGTCTCTCCTTCCGGTGGGCGCTGCCGGGCGGGGGACCGCCGACGGCGATCAGCCTGCGGGGACCTCGATCGTGGGCGTCTCCCGCACCGTGACCTTCTCGAGCAGCGCCGCGAAGATGCGCCGCTCAAAGAGGAACTGCTGGAACCGATCGACATCGCCGATGTCGGCGCGGACCTCCTCGGCCGGACGGCGCTCCTCGCGCGCCATGCGGGCGATCTCGGCGTCGACCTCCTCGGGCGTCACCCGGATCCCCTCCCGCTCCCCGACCTTCTCGAGCAGGAAGTCGCGCCGCTGGAAGCGCTCGACGTGGGGCCGGTAGGCGCTGGCGATCTGCTCGGGATCCGCCGGCTTGCCCTCCTCGCGCAGCTTCTCGGCGATCCGCGCCAGGGCGTTGGCGACCGAGACCTGGGGCAGCTCGAAGGGATTGTCCTGGATCAACCGGTCCACCAGGCGCTCCTCGAGGCGTTCGCGCGCCGCCATCCGCCGCTCGCTCTCCAGCCTCAGCCTGACCCGGGCCCGCAGGCCGTCCAGGTCGAGGTTGGCGTCGAGCCTCCTGGCGAACTCATCGTCGAGCGGCTGCCTCTTCTTCTCCTCTATCCGCATCGCGGTCAGGCGGTAGCGCCGAGTCTGACCCTCCAGCCGGCGATCCCCGTAGCTGTCGGGGTAGCGCACCTCGAGCTCCCGGGACTCCCCGGCGCTCATGCCCAGGGAGGCCTCGCGGAACTCGGGCAGCAGGTGATCGGCCCCGACCTCGATCGTCACCTTCTCCTTCTTCGTGCCCTTGACCCGGGCGCCGGCGGCGTCGATGGTCTCCAACTCCGCGCCGATCAGGTCCCCCGCCCCGGCGGGGCGATCGACCGCCACGCGCTCGGCGTTGCGGTCCATCATGCCCTCCAGGAACGCCTCGACCTCCTCGGCGCGCACCGGTTCGACCGCGTGCTCGATCTCGACGCCCTCGTAGGGCCGTAGCTCGACCTGGGGCCAGACGTGCACGCGCAGCTCGAAGGTCAGCGGCTCGCCCGGGCGGTAGCGGATCCCCGAGACCTCGGGCGGGCTCGCCGGGTGGATGTCATTCTCGGCGAAGGCCCTCCGAATGGCGTCCGGCACCAGCTCGGAGATCACGGCGCGCTCGATGTCCTCCTGGAAGCGGGCCTGGATGACCCGGTCGGGGGCCTTCCCCGGGCGGAACCCGGGCATGGCGTAGCGATTGCGGTAGGTGGCGATCATCCGATCGATGAACCCGTTCACCTCGGCGGCGTCCAGAAGGAGTTGCAGCGACTTCTGGAGCGGGCCGACATCCTGGATCTGAGCCTGCAAGCTTGGCACCTCCCCACCCTGGGCCGCATCCGGCGGCCGCGTGCTGGAATGGCCGGGGGGCGGAGAGGCAGTCTCCCGCCGCTCTCCGGGCCTGTCGATGCGAGAGGGGGGATTCGAACCCCCACGATGTCTCCATCACTGGATCCTAAATCCAGCGCGTCTACCAGTTCCGCCACTCTCGCCCGACGGGGAAGGCCCTCCCCGGTCGGCCGAGGCGCGATTATAGGCGGGCGCGGCGAGCCTGTCCACAGAGCGCCCGAGACCGAACGGCTCGGCAATGGAACGCGGCCGCGCCGGGCCGGCGCCGCAGGGGTGCGAGGCGCCCGAGGGGACGGGCCGCCGCTCGGGGGACGCGCGGCCGCGGACCCGACGGAGCGACGCGGCCGTCGCCCGGGCAACGGCGGCGGGCTCCGCCGAGGCGGCGTCCGTCCGCGGGCCCGGGGTCAGCGTCCCTTGAACTGGGGCCTACGCTTCTCGAGGAACGCGCCGCAGCCCTCGCGCATGTCGTCGGTCGACCAGAGCAGCCCGAAGAGCGCCTGTTCGAGCCGGGCCCCCTCCTCGAGCCCCCCGTCGAGGCCCCGCTGCACCGCTTCGAGGGCGAAGCGCACCGCGATCGGCCCGCGCAGCGCGATCCGCTCGGCGATCGCCAGGCAGGTCGGCAGCAGCTCCTCCCGGGAGACGACGCGATTGACCAGTCCGCAGCGGAGCGCCTCCTGGGCGTCGATCGGGTCTCCGCCGGCGATCATCTCGAGCGCGCGGCCGGGGCCGACCAGCCGGGGCAGGCGCTGCGTGCCGGCGTAGCCGGGGATCACGCCCAGGCTGACCTCGGGGAGTCCCATGCGGGCGTTGTCGCTGGCGATGCGGAAGTGGCAGCAGAGGGCGAGCTCGAGGCCGCCGCCGAGCGCGTAGCCGTTGACGGCGGCGATCAGCGGCTTGCCCAGCCGGGCCATGCCCTCCATCACCGACTGGCCGAGCGCCGAGAGCTCGCGCGCCTCGACCGGCGAGAGCGTCGCCAGCTCGGCGATGTCTGCGCCGGCGGCGAAGGCCTTTTCGCCGCTGCCGGTCAGGATCGCCGCGCGCACGCCGTCGCGAGCGTCGATCTCGGCGAACTGGTCGCGCAGCTCAAAGAACATCTCCCGATTGATGGCGTTGAGCTTGTCGGGGCGGTGGATCGTGACCAGGGCGACCGCGCCCCGCTCCTCGTAGAGGAGATGCTTGCGCTCCATCCGTGGCTCCTTCCGGCTGTCGCGCGCCCGGGGGGCGCGCCGGGGTTCTCGGGGGCGGATCGACGCAGCCTAGGGCGCGGCGCGCGCCCTTGTCAATCGCGCCGCCGGCGGAGCCCGGCCCGCCTCGCCCTCCGGAACCCGTTTGACCCTCCGGCGGCCGCTTCCCTATAGTGTGCGGCTCTACGCCCCGCGCGGCTCCGGCCGCTGCGGGGCCCCCGGCGAGGAATCGGCCCCGACGCGAGCGGGGCGGCCGCGCGGGATCTGCCCCGACGCGGGGTGAACGGCCGCGCGGGACCGCCCCGACGCGAGCGGGGCGGCCGCGCCGGCCACGAAGGAGACGACGGCGGAGGCATGGACCGATGACCGACGACCCGCGCTTTGCCGAAGTGGAGCGCCGCCGGGGCGAGGCCCTCGCCGGCGGGGGCGAGGAGAAGGCCGCCCAGCGCCGCGCCAAGGGGCGCCTCACGGCGCGCGAGCGGCTGGACCTGCTCTTCGATCCCGGCTCGTTCCAGGAGATGGGGACCTTCGTCACCCACCGCTGCCAGGACTTCGGCATGCAGAAGCGCAAGCCGGTCGGCGACGGGGTCGTCGCCGGCGTCGGGCGCCTGCGCGGCCGGACGCTCTACGCCTTCGCCCAGGACTTCACCGTGCTGGGCGGCACCCTCTCCGAGACCAACGCGCGCAAGATCTGCCTCGTCCAGGAGCACGCGCTCAAGAACGGCGCCCCCCTGGTGGGACTCAACGACTCCGGAGGGGCGCGCATCCAGGAGGGCGTGACCAGCCTGGGCGGCTACGCCGACATCTTCCTGCGCAACACGCTCGCCTCGGGCGTGATCCCCCAGATCTCGGCCGTCATGGGACCGGCCGCGGGGGGCGCGGTCTACTCCCCCGCCCTGACCGACTTCATCGTCATGGTGCGCGAGACGAGCCACATGTTCGTCACCGGACCCGACGTGGTCAAGGCGGTCACCCAGGAGGCGGTCACTTTCGAGGAGCTGGGCGGCGCCGCCGTCCACAGCAGCAAGAGCGGGGTCGCCCACTTCGCCGCCCGCGACGACCGCCAGGCGATCGCCCTCATCCAGCGGCTGCTCTCCTACCTGCCGCAGAACAACATGGAGGACCCTCCCTTCGCCGAGAGCGACGACGACCCCGAGCGCGAGGACGCCGAGCTCGACGGTCTCGTGCCCCGCGAGCCCGACAAGCCCTACGACATGCACGAGGTCATCCGCCGCGTGGTCGACCGGGACAGCTTCCTGGAGGTCCACGAGCACTACGCGCCCAACATCATCGTCGGCTTCGCCCGCCTCGGCGGCCGCGTCGTCGGGCTGGTCGCCAACCAGCCCCGCTTCCTCGCCGGCGTGCTCGACATCGAATGCTCGCGCAAGGGGGCGCGCTTCGTCCGCTTCTGCGACTGCTTCAACATCCCCATCGTCACCTTCGAGGATGTCCCCGGGTTCATGCCGGGCACGGCCCAGGAGTGGGGCGGGATCATCACCAACGGGGCCAAGCTCCTCTACGCCTACTGCGAGGCGACGGTGCCGAAGCTGACCGTCATCACCCGCAAGGCCTACGGCGGCGCCTACTGCGTGATGAACTCCAAGCACATCCGGGGCGACCTCAACATCGCCTGGCCGACCGCGGAGATCGCCGTCATGGGCGCCGACGGGGCGGTCAGCATCATCTTCCGCAAGGAGATCGCCGCGGCGGCCGACCCCCGCGCGGAGCAGCAGCGCATCACCGGGGAGTTCCGCGAGGCCTTCGCCAACCCCTACGTCGCGGCCAGCCACGGCTACCTGGACGACGTCATCGAGCCGCGCCGGACGAGGGCCTACCTGATCCGGGCGCTCGGCTTCCTCGAGCACAAGAGGCTGCAGAACCCCCCCAAGAAGCACGGCAACATCCCGCTCTGAGCCGGGCCGCGCCGCGGGACATGCGGGCCGCCGGCGCCGAGAGCCGCGGCGGGCGCCGCCCCCGGCGACGGCGGAGAGCCCCGCGGAGCCCGGCCCGCGGCGACGGAGAAGAGGTGAGCAGGATGAAGAACGGGAGCGAGGGCCCGCGCGCGGCGGGCGCGGCCGGCGCCCCGGGCGCCCCGGGCGACCCGGGGGCGGCGCGGCGCGCCTGGGACGAGGCGGGGCGGGGGCAGAAGCAGCGCAAGGCGCGCTTCCGCGCCTCGTCGGTGGATCTCGAGCCCCTCTACACCGAGGACGACCTGGGCGGGCCGGAGGCGCGCGCGGCGATCGGCTACCCGGGCTTCTACCCCTACACCCGCGGCGTCCAGCCGACGATGTACCGGGGGCGCCTCTGGACGATGCGCCAGTACGCCGGCTTCGGCACCGCCGGGGAGACCAACCGGCGCTTCCGCTATCTCCTCGAGCAGGGCCAGACGGGCCTCTCGGTCGCCTTCGACCTGCCGACGCAGATGGGCTACGACTCCGACGCGCCCCAGGCCCGCGGCGAGGTGGGCCGCGTGGGGGTGGCCATCGACACGCTGGCCGACATGGAGATCCTGCTGAGCGGGATCCCGCTCGAGCGGGTCTCGACCTCGATGACGATCAACTCGCCGGCGGCGATCCTGCTGCTGATGTACCAGGCGGTGGCCGAGGGCCAGGGGGTCGCGCCCGAGAAGCTGACCGGCACGGTCCAGAACGACATCCTCAAGGAGTACGAGGCGCGCGGGACCTTCATCTTCCCCCCGGAGCCGAGTCTCAAGATCGCCACCGACATCTTCGAGTACTGCAAGGCGACCCTGCCGCGCTGGAACACGATCTCGATCAGCGGCTACCACATCCGCGAGGCGGGCTCGACCGCGGTCCAGGAGGTCGCCTTCACCCTGGCCAACGGGATCGCCTACGTCCAGGCGGCGATCGACCGCGGCCTCGGCGTCGACGAGTTCGCGCCCCGCCTCTCCTTCTTCTTCAACGCCCACAATCACCTGCTGGAAGAGGTGGCCAAGTTCCGCGCCGCCCGCCGCCTCTGGGCGCGGATCATGCGCGAGCGCTTCGGCGCGCGCGATCCGAGGAGCCTGCTGCTGCGCTTCCACACCCAGACCGCCGGCTGCACGCTGACCCTGCAGCAGCCGGAGAACAACGCCGTGCGCGTCGCCTACCAGGCGCTCGCCGCCGTCCTCGGCGGCACGCAGTCCCTGCACACGAACAGCCGCGACGAGGCGTTCTGCCTGCCGTCGGAGGCGGCGGCGCTCCTGGCGCTGCGCACGCAGCAGGTGCTCGCCGAGGAGACCGGGGTCGCCGACACGATCGACCCGCTGGCGGGCTCCTACGCGATCGAGAGACTGACCAACGAGATCGAAGGCCAGGCGGTCGGGCTGATCGAGCAGATCGACCGGCTCGGCGGCGTGCTCAAGGCGATCGAGACGGGCTTCATCCAGCGCGCGATCCATCAGAGCGCCTACGCCTATCAGCGCGAGGTGGAGTCGGGCGAGACGGTCGTCGTCGGGGTGAACCGCTACGCGATGGAGGAAGATCCGGTCGAGCCCGAGTTCCGGCTCGACCCGCAGCTCGAGCGGCGTCAGGTCGAGGCCCTGCGCGCCGTGCGCGCGCGGCGCGACGCCGCGGCCGCTGCGCGCGAGCTCGATCGGCTCGAGGCGGCGGCGCGGGCGGGGGCGAATCTCATGCCCCCGCTCTACGACTGCGTCAAGGCCTACGCCGGGATCGGCGAGATCTGCGACCGGCTGCGCCGCGTCTTCGGCGCGTACCGGGATCCCGGGTTCATCTGAGGCGCTGATGGGAGGCTGGGGGGCCGTGTCGGTCCGCCGCTCAGGAGGTCGAAGTGATCCGCAAGATCGACCACATCGGCATCGCCGTCGCCGATGCGGCGGCGGCGCTCAAGGTCTTCCGCGACGCGCTCGGGCTCGAGCTCGTCGGGACCGAGCCGGTCCCGAGCCAGAAGCTCGTCTCCTATCATCTCCGCGTGGGCGAGTCGAACCTGGAGCTGCTCGTGCCGAGTGACCCGGAAAGCGTGATCGCCAGGTTCCTCGAGAAGCGCGGGCCGGGGATCCACCACATCGCGCTGGCCGTCGAGGACATCGCTGCCGAGGTCGAGCGGATGAAGGCGGCGGGGCTTCAGCCGCTGGCCGAGAAGCCCTCCCTCGGGGCGGGCGGCAAGCAGGTGCTCTTCTTCCACCCGCAGACGACCGGGGGGGTGCTCCTGGAGCTCTGCCAGGGGAGCGACGGCGCGGAAGACGGACGATCCGGTCCGCCCGCCTGACCCGGCGACCCCGACCCGTCCCTACTCCCCGCGCAGCACCTGGCGGGCGATCACCAGCCGCTGCATCTCGCTCGTGCCCTCGTAGATCTCGGTCACCCGGGCATCCCGGTAGTAGCGCTCGACGGCGTAGTCCTTCATGTAGCCGTAGCCGCCATGGATCTGCAGCGCCTGGTGCGCAACCCGGGTCGACATCTCCGAGGCGAAGAGCTTGGCCATCGCCGCCTGCTTCGTGTAGGAACGGCCGCGGTCCTTGAGCCAGGCCGCCTGGTGGACGAGCAGGCGCGCCGCCTCGATCTGGACCGCCATGTCCGCCAGCTTGTTCTGGATGGCCTGGAAGTGGGCGAGCGGGCGGCCGAACTGCTGGCGCTCGCGGGCGTAGGCGAGCGCCGCGTCGCAGGCCGCCTGGGCGATGCCGATCGCCTGGGCGCCGACGCCGATGCGCCCGGAGTCGAGGCTCTTCATGGCGATCTTGAAGCCCGCGCCCTCCTCGCCGATCCGGTTCGCCGCCGGCACGCGGCAGTCCTCGAAGAAAACCTCCATCGTGTCGTCGGCGCGAAGCCCCATCTTGTCTTCCTTGCGCCCGATGACGATGCCGGCCGCCTCCCGCTCGACGAGAAACGCGCTGATCCCGCGATGCGGAGGATCCGCCTGCGGGTCGCTGCGCGCCATGACCAGGTAGAGGCTGGCCAGCGAGCCGCTGGAGACGAAGACCTTGGCCCCGTTGAGGACGTAGCCGTCGCCGTCGCGGCGCGCGCTCGTCTTCAGCGACGCGGCGTCGCTGCCGCTCCCCGGCTCGGAGAGGCAGAAGGCGCCGATCTCGCCCGCCGCCAGGCGCGGCAGGAAACGGCGGCGCTGCTCCTCGCCGGCGAAGACCATCAGGGGGTAGGCGGCCACGGAGGCGTGGACGCTGAGCAGGATCGAGACCCCCGCGCAGGCCCGGGCCAGTTCCTCGATGATCGCCGAGTAGGTCACCGTGTCGAGTCCGAGCCCGCCGTAGGCCTCCGGGATCTGCGCCCCGAAGAGGCCCAGCGCGCGCATCTGCTCGATCACCGCGGACGGAATGTAAGCCTCGGCGTCCATCTCCCGGGCGCGCGGCGCGATCTCGCCCCGGGCGAACTCGCGCACGCCCTGGAGGATCATCTCCTGTTCGTCGGTCAGATTCAGGTCCACGCTCGTCCCCCGCTTCCCCGCCCCTGGAGCCCGCCTGCCCGGGCGCGGACTCCCTGCCCCGCCGGGACGCCCGGCCCGGCACGAACGGGACCCGCCCCGGGATCCGCTCGCCCCGCGGCGGCGCTCCGGCCCCTATCCGCGCAGCAGCCGGCGGGCGATGATCAGGCGCTGGATCTCGGATGTCCCCTCGTAGAGCTCGGTGATCTTGGCGTCGCGGAAGTGGCGCTCGACGTGGTACTCCTGCGTGTAGCCATAGCCGCCATGCACCTGGATCGCCGCGTCGGCCGTCTCGACCGCCACCCGGCTGGCGTAGAGCTTGGCCATCGCCGAGGCGGTGACGTAGTCGCCGCCCGTGTCGCGCAGGACGGCCGCGCGCATCGTCAACAGGTGCGCCGCCTCGATCTGCACGGCCATGTCGGCCAGCTTCCACTGGATCGCCTGGAAGTCGCCGATCGGCCGGCCGAACTGCTGGCGCGTCTTGGCATGGTTGACCGACCGCTCGAAGGCCGCGCGGGCGATCCCGACCGCCTGGGCGGCGATGCCGATGCGCCCCGAATCGAGCGCCTCCATGGCGATCTTGAAGCCCTTGCCCGGCTCGCCGAGGACATTCGCCCGGGGCACGCGCACCTCCTCGAAGAGGATCTCGTAGGTCGTCGAGGCGCGGATGCCGAGCGTCTTCTCTCGCGTGCCGCGCTTGACCCCGCGCTCCTCCTCGACGATGAAGGCGGTGATCCCGCGGCTGCCCTTCTCCGGGTCGCTGTTGGCGAAGACGATGAAGGTGTTGGCGAAGCCGCCGTTGGTGACGAAGATCTTCGTGCCGGTGAGGATGTAGTCGTCGCCGTCGAGGACCGCGCGCGTCTTGACGCTGCCGGCGTCCGAGCCGGCGTCGGGCTCGGTCAGGCAGTAGGCCCCCAGCCGCTCGCCGCGAGCGAGCGGGGTCAGCACGCGCCGCTTCTGCTCCTCGTTGCCGAACATGCGCAGAGGCTCGCAGACGAGCGAGTTGTTGACGTCCATGATCACGCAGGTCGAGGCGCAGCCGCGGGCGATCTCCTCCATGGCCAGCACGTAGCTGACATCGTCCAGGCCGGCGCCGCCGTACTCCTCGGGCACGAGCATGCCGAGGAAGCCCAGCTCGCCGAGCATCTTGACCTTGTCCAGCGGAGCCTCCCGGGTCTCGTCGACCTTCTCGGCGATCGGGATGAGCTCCCGCTCGGCGAAGTCGCGGGCCGTCTCCTGGATCAACCGCTGTTCCTCGGTCAGCTCGAAGTCCATCGTCCCCTCCCTTGAATAGGCCGGCGTCAAACCCGTGTGCCTGTGCACGGCCCCATCACCGTCCGAGACGGGATCGACTCGCCGGCCTCCCGGCGGTCCCGGCGCGCTCCCGCGCCCCCAGCGGGGCCGTCCCGACGACGGTCTGCGGGACCGGCTCCCGCCAGCCGGGAGTCCGGGCCCCGCCTGGGTGCCTCGGCTCTAGCCCGTCTTCCTCCCGGCGTGCCAGTCGCGGATGTAGGCGACCGCCTCTCCCGTCGGCGTGCCCGGGCCGAAGATCGCCCCGACGCCCTGGGCGATCAGCTGCCTGGCGTCCTCGCGCGGGATGATGCCCCCGCCGATGACGTGGATCTCCTCCGCTCCCCGCTCCTTCAGCAGCGCCAGCAGGCGCGGGAAGATCGTCATGTGCGCGCCCGAGAGCACGGAGATCGAGAGGATGTCGACGTCCTCCTGGATCGCCGCGTCGACGATCATCTCCGGCGTCTGATGCAGGCCGGTGTAGATGACCTCGAAGCCGGCGTCGCGGAAGGCGGTGGCGACGACCTTGGCCCCCCGATCGTGGCCGTCGAGCCCCGGCTTGGCCACCATCACCCGGATCTTCTCCTCCATCGTCCCCTCCCGGCGTCCTCGCCCCGTGCCCCCTCCCTAGAGGGACAGGGCGTCCTCCACCCACTGGTAGGGTGACAGCTCGTGCGCGGCGATGCGCGCCAGATCCTGGTCCAGCCGGGCGCGCAGCGCCGACCCCCGCCAAGTGCGCTCGATCAGCGTGCGGTTGAGCAGGACCTCCATCCGCTTCCTCAGCTTCGCGGCCCGCGCCTCCCGCAGCCGCTCGCGGTCCCCCAGCAGCCAGGCGCGGTGCTCCTCGGCGCGGGCGAGGATCTCGTCCAGGCCCTCCTCGCGCAGCGCCACCGCCGGCACGACCGGCGGCGTCCAGCCCCCCGGGCGACGCCAGTCGCTCAACTCCATGGCCAGCATCAGGTCCCGCTGCAGCCGGTCGCCCCCCTCGCGATCGAACTTGTTGATCACGAAGAGGTCGGCGATCTCCATGATGCCCGCCTTCATCACCTGCACCGCGTCGCCCGACTCGGGCACCAAGACCAGCAGGACGCAGTCGGTCAGTTCGACCACCTCGAGCTCGGCCTGCCCCACGCCGACCGTCTCGATCAGGATCCAGTCGAAGCCGGCCGCCTCGAGGATCTCGCTCGCCTCATAGGTCGCGGCGGAGACGCCCCCGGTCGAGCCGCGCGAGGCCATGCTGCGCACGAAGAACCCCTCGTCGCCCGCCGCCGAGGTCATGCGCACGCGGTCGCCGAGGATCGCCCCGCCGGTGAAAGGGCTGGTCGGGTCGATCGCCAGAACGCCGACGCGACGGCCCCCGTCGCGCAGCCGCCGGGCGAGCCCATGGACGAGCGTGCTCTTGCCCGACCCGGGCGGCCCGGTGACGCCCAGGCGATAGGCGCCGCCGGTGCGGGGGAAGACGAGGTCGAGAAGGGCGCGGCCGACCGGCGTGTCGTCCTCGACGCGCGAGATCGCCTGGGCGATGGCTCGCCTCTCGCCGCGCGCCAAGCGGTCGGCCAGCTCCCGGGCGCGGAGCCCGATCTCGCCCGCAGTCGCCTCGTCCCGTGTCGCCATGGCGCCCGGCCGTCCGGTCCGACCTCCCGCGGAAAACCCCTAGAAACGCTAAGGTTGGCGCAAGGAAGGGAATCTAGCAGCCGAGGCGAAGGGCTGTCAACGCGGCTGGGCGGCCGGGCCGCTGCCAGACCGCCGGGCGGCCGCTTCCGGAGTCCTGCGTTCGCCGCCCGCGGGCGGCCCTGTCAGCGCGACCCGCTCGGCCCGCCCAGGCCGGCGAGGTGGCGCAGCTCCATCCGTGCCTCCAGGCACTCGATCGCGATCAGATCGAAGCGCAGCCGCCCCGGCGGAAGTCGTCCCGCGGCGGCAAGGCGCTCGGCGGCGGCCGCGAGTCGCTGGCGTTTGCACCGGCGCACGGTCTCCTCGGGCCGCCCGTGGCGGACCGACGACCGGAGCCTCACCTCGACCAGGGCCACGGTCTCGCCGCGCACCGCGACGAGGTCCACCTCGAGCGCCCCGCAGCGCAGGTTGCGCCCGGCGATGCGATAGCCCCACAGCCGGAGATACCCGGCGGCGATCTCCTCGCCCCAGCGCCCCCGGTCGCGGGTGTTCATGGGGACTCCCCTCGCTCGCGGACCACTCCGGACAGCGCCCGGCGATGCGCAGCGGACGCCAGGTGGGATGTAGCTCGCCGCGGGCCATGCCCCCCGCGGGCGCTCCCTGCTGCGGGTGCGGCGAGAAGGGGCCGCTCGGCCGGAGGCCGCCGCGGGCGCCCCTCTCGTCACGGCCGGCCCGGGACGCGGACCGGCAGCGGGGACTTCGGCCGCGCGAGGGTTCCCGCGCGAGGACTTCCACCGCTGTCCGGGAGATGGACCGTTGGACTATACTGCCCCGCGCCCACAGCGGCGCCCGGGCGGCCGGGGATGCGGAGGGGATCGATCGTCATGGCGCTCGGACTGCCCGAAACGGCGCTCTTCCAGTACGGCGTCCTGCCGCTGGCCATCGTCGTCGCCCGCGTGATCGACGTCTCGCTCGGCACGGTGCGCGTCATCCTGCTCAACCGCGGGATGCGCTACCTCGCCCCCCTGCTCGGCTTCTTCGAGGTCCTGATCTGGCTCCTGGCGATCGGCCAGATCATGCAGAACCTGAGCAACTGGGCCTGCTACCTGGCCTACGCCACCGGTTTCGCCCTCGGCAACTTCACCGGACTCTGGATCGAGGGACGCCTGGCGATGGGCCTGGCCCTCG
>VGIY01000046.1 GCA_016867695.1 Candidatus Eiseniibacteriota bacterium
AGATCGGGCCGAACCAGGCGGACAGGTAGCCGCGGTAGTCGTTGATGTTGTCGTAGGAGTACTCCTCGCCCATCATCGCGCAGTTCTCCATGAACCAGGAGTTCGTGGAGCCCGCGTTGTAGCCGAACTGGACGATGTGCATGTACTCGTGGGTGACTGTGATCCTGCGCTGGTTGGCGTTGCTGATGTTCGTGTTGACGTGGAAGAAGCCCGTGTAGTCGTTGTAGGGCGGGTTGGGCGGCACGGAACTCTCCGGCTCGGCCAGACCCATGATGCCCGAACCCAGGGCATGGATATAGCAGTCGATGAGGTTCATCCCGCCGCCGGCCGCGCCGTCGCCGGGGGGGACGTCCCAGCCGTAGGTCGTGTGGTAGCTGCTCCAGCCGACCTCGACGGCCTCCTGGACGACGTCGACATAGGCCTCGGTCACCGCGTCACTGCCCGAGAGCGTGTAGTGGATCTTGAAGTGGGCCGTCGTCCGGGAGTTGAGCAGATTGGTCGGCCGGGCGCGCAGGTCGCCCAGGGCGTCGCCGCGGCCCATGGCCTCGAGCTCCTCGTAGGCCTCGAGCAGGATCGTCGTGCCGGACTTGATCGGCCCGCCCCCAAGGCGGAAGCGCTCCGGCAACCGGTCCGATCCCTTGACGAACTGCACGCGGTGGATGAGCGCCTGGGCGCGGTCGATCTCGCCCGTCGCATAGGCGTCGTTGATCGCCTGCAGGGCGGGGTGGCCGAAGGATTCGAAAGTCGTCGGCGCGGCCGGAGCCGCGGCCGTCAGACCCAGAAGCACCAGGGCGAACAGGCTCGCCAGACGCGCGGCCTTCCTCATCATGCCATCCTCCATGTCGTTGCTGCCGGTCGACCCGTACAACGGGCCGACGGTCGGGGTGCAATCTGCCCTCGCTCGCGGTTTCGTGAGAGCGACACCCGAGCGGATAACGAGAACATAGTTCATTCTACCTGTTCCGGGGCCGGAAATCAAACCGCCCGTGCCCGACTGGCGAGCGAACGCGCTGCCCGAGAAGGCGTTCGCAACATTCGGGCGCCTGTGTCCCCTCGAGAACCGGCGGGGCGGCTCCACGGGGCGGTCGGGCAATGCTTGGTCTCAGAGCCGGTTCGGGAGCAAGATGGCTGGGATCGTGCATCCCCCGGCGGCCGCGGGCTGTCGCGGGGGGCGCCAGACATCGGGATCTGGCCGCCGTCCAAGACCTGTCCATCCCGATGGTTCGATCCGCGCGCACCCGCCTGGCGAGCGCGAGGCGCCCGGACTGGCGCACCTGCTCCGCGGCCGAACCGGCAGGCGGGCCCGCGAGCAGACTGGCTCGAAGGCCGCCGCCGCGTGTACTGGCCGGAAGATGACGGGGAGGGGACATTGCGCATCCTGATGATCGGCGGCACAGGGCTCACTGGCCCGCACATCGCCCGCCGCCTGCACGCGCAGGGTCACACCCTGCTTCTCTTCCACCGCGGGCAGACACAAGCGGACCTGCCGGCGGAGATCGCGCACCTCTCCGGCGATCGCCGGGAGCTTGCGCCGCATGCCGCCGCGCTGGCCGGTTTCGCCCCCGAGGTCGTCGTCGACATGGCGCTGGTGACGGCGCAGGACGCCTGGGATGTGATGTGCCTCTTCCGCGGCGTCGCCCGGCGTGTGGTCGCGATCAGCAGCCAGGATGTCTATCGCGCCTACGGGCGTCTGATCGGGACCGAACCGGGGCCGCCCGACGGGGTGCCGCTGGATGAGGACGCGCCCCTGCGAGAGAAGCTCCACCCCTATCGCGCCCGCGCCTCCGGTCCCGACAACATCATGTTCCACTACGACAAGATCCTGGTGGAGCGCCTGATCCTGGGCGACCCACGGCTGCCCGGCACGGTGCTGCGCTATCCGCTGGTCTACGGCCCGCGCGACCGCCAGCACCGCCTGTTCCCGTACCTCAAGCGCATGGACGACGCCCGTCCGGCGATCCTGCTGGGTGAAGGCCAGGCCCGCTGGCGCTGGACCAAGGGCTATGCCGAGGACATGGCGGCGGCCGCCGTGCTGGCGATCCTCGCGGATCGCGCGGCCGGCCGCGTCTACAACGTCGGCGAGGAGCGTGCCCTTTCCGAGGCGGAGTGGGTTGCCGCGATCGCCGGGGCGACCGGCTGGCGCGGGCGCATCGCCGCGCTGCCGCAGGAGCGTCTCCCGCGCCACCTGGCCGAGGAGATGGACTGCTCGCAGGATCTGGTCACCGACACGCGGCGGATCCGCGAGGAACTCGGCTATCGCGAGGAGACCGATCCGGCGGAAGCGCTGCGCAGGACGATAGACTGGGAGCGCGCGCACCCGCCCGACCCGATCGACGCGGAGAGCTTCGAGTACGCCGCCGAGGATCGCGCGCTGGCGGATTGCGGACTCGGCCGGGAGCGCCTCGGTGCTCAGAGCTGAGGGCGTCGGCACAGGCTGCTCCCGGATGCGTGTCCTGCGGTGCCAGAACGATGGCCGGGGGAGTCTGAGAAGTGGCGCCGTAACCATCAAGGTGCCAGCGCGTTCGAGGTTCCGGGAGGGGCGGGAGGCACGCGTTGGGAGATCCCCGAGAGCTGAACCTGAAGCGACCGCTTCTGATCCTGGACCTGGACGAAACGCTCATCTCCGCCTCCGAGGAGCCCCCGTCCGGGCATCATGACTTCCTCTGCGGCCCGTACTTCATCCGCAAGAGGCCCTTCGCCGGTTCCTTCCTCGCGGCCGTGGCGTTGTCCTACGATCTGGCCGCGTGGACGAGCGCCACGGAGGCCTACGCCCGGTGTGTTGCAGAACACCTGTTCGACCGCGTGAGTCTGGCCTTCCTGTGGGCCCGTCCGCGCTGCACGCTGAGGCGCGATCCATGTGGGCCGGAGGAGTACTTCGTCAAGGACCTGAAGAAGGTGAGGCGTGCCGGCTATGATCTCAGGCGCGTTCTGGTAGTCGACGACTCGCTGCGCGCGCTCGAGAGGCACCGGGGCAACCTGGTGCAGGTGCGCCCGTTCACCGGGGATCCCGGGGACCAGGAGCTGGAGCATCTGGCGGCGTATCTGATCCGCATCGCGGGTAGCGACGATTTCCGCAGAGTCGAGAAACGGGCCTGGCGGGCAGCGGCAATCGATTGAGGCGCGGCCGACATGCGGATCCGGGCAGCCCAGGGCATCGAGCCAGCCCCCGCGCTGCGCGAGGGCATGTCCCGGGAGACACTCCCGAGGCGCATCGGGGCGCGATCGCGGCGTCCGGCTGCCGTGCCGTGGAGGCGCCCATCCACGGGGGCCCGATTCGCTTCCTGGCGTTCCTCGCAATCGACTTGAAGAGCCCGCGAGCGAGGATCGCGGGCGTCGCTCCGGAGCCGGGCGATCGACGGATCAAGCGGATGGCCGCGGCATCCGTCGCCCCGGCTTGAAGGGCGGATTGGACTTTGCCAGGCTGAGCGTGGACAGCGACATCGAGGACCCCGACTGCCCGGCGGGATCCGGCCCGGGCAGGCGATCATCGAGAAGCCGCGGTCAGGCGGGTGTGGGCAGCGCCGGGTCGGGCCCCTACCTCCGCAGCGCGATCTTGCCGCCTGCCGTGCCGCCTTCGCACCTGAGCCTGTACAGGTACACCCCGCCGGCAACGCGCCGGCCCCGGTCGCAGGAGCCGTCCCAGTGCACGTGATGCGCACCGGCTGGCCGTCTGTCGCTGAGCAGCGTCTTCACCAGCCCTCCGGCCACATCGTACACGGACAGGGTGACAGGGCCGTCACGATGGGTTCTGAACGCGATGGTGGCGCGCTCTGTGAACGGGTTCGGATAACCCGCGATGAGGACCGCCGGCCCTGACGGCTCGGGTGCTGAGGCCGGCTCCGGGATCTGCCAGTAGAGATACGGGTACCCGGAGTTGACACCGCCCGTGGTGTCCTCCTCCCAGATGGTGCCGAACGCCCATCCTGTATAGGTGTTCGCGGCATAAGGGTAGGTCATCTCTTCCGTGGTCCTGCCCATTCCGCCCGCGCTGACGCTCTGCCCGGAGGTCTCGGTGTTCCAGTAACTGCCGGAAACCGAGCCCCCGAAGCGGTAACCCACCAGGCCGCCGATGTCCTCACCGCCAGACACGAACCCGGTGGAGAAGGAGTTGCTGACAGCGGTCGTCCACAGGTAGCCGATGAGCCCGCCGCCGAACCAGTTGACCGCCTGCGCACTTCCCGTGGCGTAGCAGTTGGAGATCGTCCCGCCCTCGGTGTCGCCGACGAGCCCTCCTGCCACGGATGTGGAGATCACGTTCCCGGTTGCAAACGACTGCGTGACCGTGCCGTTGAGGTTCCTGCCGATCAGCCCGCCGACATACCAGCCGCCGGTGACCTGGCCGGTCGCGAAGCAGTTCACCACGGTTCCGCCGACGTTGAACCCGACCAGCCCCCCGATCCTGCCGTCATTCGCCTGTATCGTGGCCGACGAGGAGGAGGCGGACACCGTGCCGGGATTGTTCTCCCCGACGAGACCGCCCACGCGGTATCCGCCGCTGACAGTGCCGGTGGACCGGGCGTCCAGGACATCGCCCCGGTTCAACCCGACCAGGCTGCCGGCGATGTTCGCTCCGGTCACGTCAACGTCCTCGACGGCGATACTCCTGATGGTGCAACTGCCGGTGTAGCCGAAGAGCGCCTGATAATCGGAGATCCTGTTGATGAAGATCCCGATGATCGCGTTCCCGTGGCCGTCGAAGGTGCCCGCGAATGAGTTCGCCGACGACGTGCCGATGGGGATCCAGCCCTGACCGCCGTTATGGAACGCGCCCCCCGGCAGGAACTCGGCGGTCAGGTCGATGTCGTTCATCAGTCGGAAATGCTTGTCGGCATGCTGCGACCCCAAGTAGTGGCGGATGCAGTCCAGGTGCGCTGGGGTCACGACCTGCCAGGGATCGCTCTCGGTGCCGGACCCTCCCGCGAACTCCTGGGCATGGGGGCAGGGGGAAGATAGGAGACAGATGACGGCGCCAGTGATCAGGACGCCAGCAGGGCGGTGCATGATCCCTCCTCGGGCCGAAGGCCGGAACCAACGTGACTGCAGGCATTGTAGCACACGGGACCGCCGGCCTCCTCTTCCCTGCCGCGGTACGGTTCGCCCCAGTTCGGACACCGCGAACGGCCTTCTACCGCCCAGCTCAGACATCGACAACGGGAGGAGGTGAAGAATCGCGCAGCGGCCCGCGCGCGCGAAGCGGCCATGGGTGACAGTGGGTGCCTGAGCGCCGGGATCTCGACCTGCATGAAATGCCGGGGAGCGGAAGAGGCTGTGGACGAAGGCCACAACGGCGCGTAGGATCGAAGGCGTCGGCACAGGTTGCCCCCGGATGCGTGTCCTCAAGACGCTGGAGCGATGGGCGTGGGCGTCTGCGGCAGGACGACCCCGGTGTCGAGCTGCCGGGCCGTTCGGGTGTTCCGGGGGGGCAGACTCGCCCGCCCCGAGGTCGCGCGCGGCGCCCGTTTCGGTGCGGCCCGCCATCGGGGACGACGGATGGCGCCGTAACGGCCGTGCGGGCGGCCGCGGCATCGAGGCTGATCGAGGAGGCGCGATGGCCAGGGCCAGAGTGGCGATTCTGCGGACCCGACCGGAGACGGTGATCGAGGACTACCGCCGGCTGGGGGAGTTGGCGGGCTTGAAGGGCGCGCTCGACCCGTCGGCGAAGACGATCCTCAAGGACAACATCACCTGGCACTTCGTCTTCCCGGGGGTGAACACGACGCCGTGGCAGCTCGAGGGGACGATCCTCGCCCTCCAGGACGCCGGGCATCGGGATCTCGTCGCCGTCCACAACCACACGGTGGTCACGATCGCGGAGCGGGGCGAGGAGGAGCTCAAGTTCACGCCGATCTACCGGCGCCACGGCATCCCGGTGCTCTACAATTATCGCGAGGACCACATGCGCTGGGTGCCCTTCCGCTCCAAGGTCCCGCTGCTGGCGCTGCCGAGGATCTTCGGCGACGAGGTGCGCATCCCCGACTTCTTCGTCGGCAAGAACATCGTCCACATGCCGACCGTGAAGACCCACGGCTACACGCAGTACACGGGCGCGCTAAAGAACGCTTTCGGCGGCCTGCTCAACATCAAGCGCCACTACACGCACACCTGGATCCACGAGACGCTCGTCGATCTGTTGGCCATCGGGCGCGAGATCCACCCCGGCATGTTCGCCACGATGGACGGCACGACGGCCGGCGCGGGCCCCGGGCCCCGCACCGTCGTCCCCCACGACAAGCACGTGATCCTCGCCTCCGCCGATCAGGTGGCGATCGACTCGGTCGCCGCGACGCTGATGGGCTTCGACTGGAGCCGCCTGCCCTGCATCGCGCTGGCGCACGAACGCGGCCTGGGCGTCGGCGACCCCCGGGACATCGAGGTCGTCGGCGACGCCGACGCGGCGCAGGAGCGCTGGCGGTTCGACGTCGGCGTGAACCTGGCCACCGGCGTGGGCAGACTCCTCTGGTTCGATACGCCGCTCAAGAGACTGCAGCGGCTGCTCTTCCACACCCCGCTCGTCGGCCTCTTCATTCTCGCCTCCGAGATGTACCACGACCGGATCTGGTATCCCGCGCGCGGGAAGCGCGTCGTGCGGCGCTGGCAGGAGCAGTCGCCCTGGGGGAGGCTCTTTTCCGCCTATCCGCAGTAGCTGTCCGGCGGAGCGCCTGACGCCTTGCGACGGGCGACTCCCGTTGTCGGGCGGGTGACGGTTCATGACGAACGCCGCCGCCGCCGGTCGCCGTCGGTCGCCGCCGCGGTCGGTCGTTCCCGGCCGGGCCCCGGATGGGGTATACTCAAGGCGAGGATGACCTCGGCGCACGGCAACGCGACCCGGGCGAAGACGGCCCGGGCCGGGGAGGCAAGGTATGCGGTCGGGCGGAAGCGTTCGGATCCGGTTCGCGCTCATCGGGGCCCTTCTCGCCGCGGGCGCGGCCGGGGAGGCCGCCTGGGCGCAGCCCGACCCGCGCTACTGGGATCTCGAGGAGGTCACGGCGCAGCTCGACGCCTGGGCGCTCGCCTACCCGCACATCTTCCACCGCGAGATCATCGGCCACACGCTGGTCGACCAGGAGCCGATCTGGGCGGTCAAGATCTCCGACAACGCCGCGCAGCCGGAGCCCGAGGCGCGCGTCCTGATCAAGGCGGCGATGCACGGCAACGAGGCCAACGGCACGAACGCGATCATGTTCATGCTCGATCGCCTGCTCACCCGCTACGGGCAGAGCCCCTACTACACGAACATGGTCGACAATCTCGAGATGTGGTTCGTCCCGATCCTGAACGTCGACGGCTTCAAGATCTGCTTCTCCGGCGGGCCCAACTGGAGCCTGTGGCGCAAGACCAAGCGGGACAACAACGGCGACGGCCAGTACACCTACCCCCACGACGGCGTCGATCCCAACCGCAACTGGGACTACCGCTGGCAGGAGTACGCGGAGACCAATCCCTCGAGCCTGCGCTACAAGGGGCCCTACCCCTGGTCCGAGCCGGAGATCGTCGTCATGCGCGACCTGATCCTGCGCGAGCGCCCCGTCCTCGTCATGGACCTCCACTCGCCCGACGTCCCCTCGATCGGCAACAAGATCTGGTGGGTCTGGTACGATCCGAGCAACGGCCAGTACAGCCCCGACGCGGACATCTTCCAGCCGATCTCGATCGCTCTGGGCAACCGCTGCGAGACGGAGACCTCGGGGGTCTACGTCAACGGCAGCGGCCCCTCCTACAACGAGCTGCCCAAGGAGCAGTGCTGGGTCTACAAGAACACCGGCATCTGCGCCTTCCTGATGGAGATCTCGCTGCAGTACTGGTGGACGGGAGCGACCGTCGACACGATCGCCGCCCGCACCGGTCGCGGGCTCTTCTACCTGATGGAGCGCGCCCTGACGGGGCCGGGAGTGAAGGGCATCGTCAGCAGCGCCGGCTCCGGCGCGCCGCTGCGGGCGCAGGTGGTCGTCAGCCAGGTCCACAGCCCGACGATCGGGCCGCGCCTGACCGAGGAGTCGTTCGGGCAGTACTGGCGGCTGCTCCTCTCGGGCAACTACACGGTGACCGCCTCGGCGCCCGGGCACCAGCCGCTGACCCAGAGCGCCTATGTCGGCTCGGGCGGCTGGACGACGCTGAACTTCGCCCTCCAGCCCGACCCCGCCTCCGGCGTCGAGGGGGATCTTTCCTCGCCGCGCCTTCTCTGGGCCGATGCGCCCCTGCGGGGCGGCGGCTCGGTCTACTTCCGCCTGGAGGAGCCGGGGCGCGTGTCGCTCCGGTTGCTCGATGCCACGGGCCGGCGGGTGGCCACGCTGCTCGACGGCGAGGTGGGCGCGGGCGTGCGCGCGGTGCCGGTGGGTGGAAGCCTGCCGTCGGGAAGCTACCTGCTGCTGCTGAAGGCGGATCCCGGAATCCGGGCCGCCGGCAGGGTCGTCTGGATCGAGTAGGCGGCGCGGCGACCCCTTCCCCGGACCGCCGCGCGGGTCCGCTATCGGCTCCTCAGCCGGCGCTTGACCGCTCTGGCCGCGTGCACCCCCCGGTCGTAGGCGCCCGCGATGCGGTAGGCGAGTCCCCGGCGCCCGCCCAGGATGTCGATCGCCTCGGCCCCCGTCCCGCCGCCGACGCTGTTGCGCAGGCGGATGAGGTCGTGCGCCTCCAGGATCCCTCCCGGGATCCGGCGCCGCGGTTCGGCGTCGAGGATCCAGACCCGCTCGCCGTCCGCCAGGAAGTTGGCGATGTGAGCGTCTCCGTGCGCCCAGCCGAGGGCGTGGAGCCGGCGCAGCACGGCCGCGGCCGGCTGCAGATCGGAGGCCGTGCAGGGCCGGCCGGGCAGGTAGCGGTGGAACAGCCACGACTCGACGACCCCGCCGCAGCGGCGGCGCTCCAGGGCGCCGAGCGGCTCGGGGACGGGCAGCCCGGCGCTCCAGGCCTCCTCGAGGAAGCTGGCGATGCGAAAGGCGAGCCCGGGGCGGAAGAGCGTCGTCAGGCGGATCCAGCGGCGGCGGTCCTTGTGGCGCGGGGACTTGGCGACGAAGTCTTCGCCGGCGATGCGGAGCACGCCGACGAAGGAGCGCGGGTCGTCGCGGATCACGAGCCGGCAGAGCGGGGCGATGTCGTCGGCGAGCGCCAGTCGGGCGAGCGATCCGGCGTGCCGTTCCGGACCGAGGAGCGTCCAGCCGGCGGCGCGCCGGCGGATCATGGCCGGGCCGGCTGGCGCACGCGGGCGAAGTAGACCTCGCCTGAAGGCGTGCCGTAGAGCAGCCCGGCGGTGCTGTCGGGCAGCGCGACGACATCCGGGCGCCCCTGGGTGCAGACGGCGGCGACATTGATCCCGCCGTGCCACTGCGACGGCAGGGCGGTGTCGGAGGCCGAGCGCAGCACGACCATGGAGTCGCCCGCCGAGTAGGCGACCCAGAAGAGCCCGCCGCCGCAATCGAGCGCCGGCATGCGCAGGTGCCTGGCCTCGCGGGCGACGGCGATCGCCCGTTCCCAGTTGTAGCCATGATTGAGCGAGGTCGAGCCGGCCACCTGATGGAGCTCGTTCTCGCAGATGACCAGCACCTGGTTGTCGCGCCTCGCCACGGCGTTGTGCGAGCCGCGCGCGGCGGCCAGGCGGATCGGGCGCTCATCCCTCCAGAAGAGCCCCTGATCGCCGCTGCCGCGCCAGGTCATGAAGGCGTTGCGCCGGTAGCAGAGGTCGACGATGTTGGCCCGTTCCGAGCGGGCGAAGAGGGCGGGGCCCTCGACGTCCCCGAACGCGAGCGTGTCGGGCGGCGCCCAGGTCGCTCCGCCGTCCGCAGAGCGCCGGTAGAGGATCGACCGGCCCTCCTCGCCGGCCGGGCGGACCAGATAGGCGAGGTGGACGGCCGGCCCCCCGGCGCTGTCGGGCGGCGAGGCGTCGGCCGCGAGCGAAACGATCGGGGCGCCGGCGGCGAGCGTGTCGATCCGCGGAACGCCCGGCGGGAAGCCGGAGGGCGCGGACGGCGCGGCGTCCGCCAGCGCGAGCCGGATGATCAGGATCCGATCCTCGCGCGCGCCGAAGATGAGCGCCTCGTCCCCCGCGAGGACGAGCTCCGTGTCGCCCTCGCCGGCCGACAGGGGCAGCTCGGCCCAGCGGCGCCAGTCCTCGCCGCGGGCGCCGGCGCGATAGAGGACCGGCCGGCGGCTCTCGCCGTCGGTGACGAGCGCGACCAGGCCGTGCGCCGCCGACCAGGCGAGCCGGGTCGGCGGATAGAGGGGACGCGCATCGAGAGGGACGATGACCGGGACCGCCGGCCCGCCCCGGCCTCGGGCGCCGAGGAGGGCGGCTCCGGCGAGCAGGAGAAGCGGCAGGAGGCGCAGAGCTCTGATCGAGTGCATGGGGGGCATTCTAGCGACCCGTGTCGTGTGCGGCAAGGTACAGCGGATGCATGTGGGGAGCGGATCTGAGCGGAGGGGATGACCGGCCGGCTCCGGGGATCGGTCCGGCCCGGCCTGCCGATCCCCCGCGCGGGCGCGAGGCTCACGGGGCCGGCGGCGGGGGCGACCGAGCCCGGGCCGCGGCAGGGGCGCCGCCCGCCCTGCGCGCAAGCCGGTGAGGCGTTTCTCCGCCGCCAGGCAACGGGGCGATCCCCTCTCCGGCCGGAGAGGAGGATCGCCCCGCAGATTCCGGGCCCGACCTCGTGCCTAGCCTAGCGAGTGAGCACCATCTTGCGCGTCTCGGTCACGCCGGGGGCCTCGAAGCGGTAGAAGTAGACGCCCGAGCCGGCCGCCGCGCCCTGGTCGTCGCGGCCGTCCCACAGCGCGTAGTGCTGGCCGGGGCCGACCGGCCCGTCGAGCAGCGTCCGCACGGCGCGCCCCGCGGGATCGAAGACGCGCAGCTGCACGCGGCCCTTCTCCGGCAGGACGAAGCGGATCGTCGTCTGCGGGTGGAAGGGGTTGGGCTGGTTCTGCGCCAGCGTCGGGTAGAGCGCGACCGGAGCGGCCTCGTCGGCGGCGGAGGGATCGGAGCCGGTGCCGACGAACTCCACCTCGTCGACGTACCAGCCCTCGCGCACGTCGGCCCCATCGGAGCCGAAGCGGAAGCGGAACTGCGCCGTGCCCTCCTGGTCGAGGACCTCGAAGACCGCCTCCGCCCAGTTGATGTTGCCCGAGTAGACCGGCGTCTCGGCGGGGAAGGGCCCCGGCGTCCCACCGGCGCGGATGCGATAGGGGTAGTCCCCCAGCGGCGTGATCGGCTGCCACGCCCCGCCGTCGATCGACATCTCGACCCGCCCGCCGTCGTAGCAGTAGCCCGGGTAGCTGTTGCTGGTCTCCGCCTGCATCCAGTGACGGAAGCGCAGGAAGCAGGTCTGGCGCAGGCCGAGGGGCTCGGTGATCAGCGCCCCGTCGGCCAGGTTGGCGTAGCTGCCCGAGCCGGTGTCTCCGAACTTCCAGCTGTAGGCTCCGCCCGGCGTGAAGTTGCGTGTCGTCGAGCGGTGCCACTGGTTGGCGAAGCCGGGCGTGACGACCGCTGTCGACCAGGCTCCGGGGCCCGCCTCCATGTCGTCGTAGAAGCCGCCCACGGGGATCGAGAAGCCGGCCGAGGCGTGTTGCTGCCAGTCGGCGCTGATCACCAGGCCGGCGGCCAGGATCTCCGGATCGGGGCAGTAGGGCGCGATCTGGATCTCGAAGGGCGCGGCCAGGTCGGCCTGGCCTCCCGCCGGCAGCAGGGCCAGCGTCGACTGCCCCTGGGAGACCGTCACCCAGGGGCTGCTGACGTGCAGCGCGGCGACCAGGTTCGTCGCCTCCACGCCGCCGGTATTGCCGAGGGTGGCCACGAGCAGCACCGTCTCGCCCGGGTCGGCGCGGCCGTTGCCGTCGCCGCCGGCCGTGTCGTCGATCGTGTAGCGGACGAAGGTCATCTGCGGCGCCAGAACCTGGATCGTGAACTGCTTCTCCCAGACGACGCGCTCGTCGGCCTCGATCAGGGCGGTGAAGGCCAGGGTGTGGCCGTTCGGACAGTCCGGCGAGAGGACCAGGTCGTAGTCCTCCTCGCAGGGTCGCACCTCGCCGGGCCGCAGCAGGCCGAAGGTCTCGAAGTCGTCGGTGATCTCGACCAGGGGGTCGTCGCAGGAGATCGTCGCCCGCACGTTGAGCGCGTCCTCGCTGCCCACGTTGCGCAGCAGCAAGACGAGTTCGATCGTCTCGCCGGCGCCGGCGCTGCCGTCGCCGTTGCCGAAGCTGCCGCCCGACTGATCGTCGTCGATCGAGCAGCCGGCGACGACCAGGTAGGGGCCGTCGGGGGGGATGATCGGGATCGTCTCGTCGTAGCGAAAGCGGTTGGCCTTGGTGACGACGACGCGCAGCTCGCCCGGCTCGGACTGCGGCGTGACCTGGATCACCTGCGGGAAGCCGGTCGCGTCGGCCACGCCGACGATCTCCCCGCCGACGGTCAGGGCGATGACCGCGCCCGCCTCGGCCTGCGCCGTGAAGTTGTCGACGTCAGTGAAGAGGACGTCGTCGTGGGCGACGAACATCGCCTGCGGCACCTCCGAGTACATGGTGATGAAGGCGTCGCCGTGGTGATGGAAGAGGTGATAGGTGACCCGCTTGTCTCCCGAGTTGTAGGGCCAGCTGCTGGCGTGGAGATAGTGCTTGCCCGAGGCCTGGGCGAAGCAGGGGCGCAGGTCGTTCGGCCCCGCGTTG
>VGIY01000047.1 GCA_016867695.1 Candidatus Eiseniibacteriota bacterium
CGACCTCTTCCGCTCGACACGGTCCACTACGTGACCTACGACCAGTTCGCCTACACGGCGGCGGTGACCGGCATCATGGTCCGCGAGAAGCCGGCGGCCAACTTCCTCATCGGCGCCTTCCAGGCCGAGTCGCTGCTCCTGGCCGAGACCGGGCAGTCGACCGGCGCGATCCAGATCGCCGGCACCGCCGAGGTGACGCAGCTGCCCTTCTTCGCCGTCGTCTGCGACTACACGCTGATGGGTGAGGAGCTCTACGCCGCCGGCGCCTACCTGTCCAACGAACCGGCCATGCTCGGCAGCATCAAGGGCCAGGATTTCACGAAGGCGGTGCTGATCCTGGTCATCCTGGTCGGGGTGCTGCTCGAGATCCTCGGCGTGCACGCGATCAAGGACTTCATGGCCATCGCCGGCTAGGCGCAGGCGGGGGAGCGTTTCATGTTCTGGAAACTGCGGCTGCCGCTCGCGCTCACCTTCATCGTCGGGCTCGTGCCGATCGTCACCTTCTTCCTCTCCACGCAGGCGCCGGTGATCGGTCCGGCGGTGCAGTTCGCCCGCGACCGGGTCGAGCGCTACATGGTCATCATCGCCGGCTTCGCGCTCCTGCTCGGCGTGGTCAGCGTCGTCCAGGGCAGCGTGCGCAAGATCGAGCGGCGCCGCCCGGGCTGGCCCTTCGCCGCCAGCCTGCTCGCCGGGCTGGTCGTGATGGGCGCCTTCGGCATCCTCAGCGCGATGCGGGTCGGCCCCTTCCAGGGCCTGCTGACCGCGCCCGACGGCGGGATGACCCCCTTCTTCTGGATGACGCGCAACCTCTTCAACCCGCTGCAGGCGGCCATGTTCAGCCTGCTCGCCTTCTACATCGCCTCGGCCGCCTTCCGCGCCTTCCGCGTGCGCAACGTCGAGGCGACGATCCTGCTGATCGCCGCCTTCATCGTCATGGCCGGGCGCACGCCTCTCGGCGAGTACGCCTTCGGCTGGCTGCCCGGGGGTGAGCGCTGGCTGCCGGCGGTGACCGACTGGATCATGACCGTGCCCAACGCCGCGGCGCAGCGCGGGGTGATCATCGGCGCCGCCCTGGGCGCGGCCAGCCTGTCGCTGCGCGTGATCCTGGGCATCGAGCGCTCCTACCTGGGCACGACCGAGAAGTAGAGGCGGAGGAAGCCGTGAAGCTGGAACGCCTGGTGAACATCGATCGCCGGATCGTCTACCTCTGCATCGCCGTCGGCACGACGCTGCCGCTGCTGCTCCCCATCGGCCTGCCGGTCTCCTCCACGCCGCCGGTACGCAGCCTCTTCGAGAAGGTCGAGTCGCTGGGTCCCGAAGATGTCGTCCTGCTCTCCTTCGACTACGGCCCGACGACCGCCCCCGAAAACACGCCGATGGCCGAGGCGATCCTGCGCCACTGCTTCACCCGCGGGATCAAGGTCGTGGTGATCGCGCTCTTTCCGATCGGCGGCGTGACCATGGCCGGAGAGGTGCTCGCCAACATCACCCCCGAGTACCCGCAGTTGCAAGAGGGGGTCGACTACGCCTTCCTCGGCTACAAGGATGGCGCCCAGGCGGCGATGAAGCAGATGGGCGTCGCCTTCGTCAATGTCTTCCCGGTCGACAACGGCCGCCGGCCGCTGGGCGAGATCCCGCTCATGCAGCGCGTGGTCAACTACGACGACGTCGACCTGATCGTCACCCTGTCGACCAACGTGATCGCCGAGTGGTGGGCCAATCTGGTCAACGCCCAGTTCGGCACGCCGGTGGCCGTCGGGGCGACGGCGGTCTCGGCGCCCAAGTACTACGCCTTCCTCGACTCCGGCCAGATGATCGGGCTCCTCGGGGGACTCAAGGGAGCCTCGGAGTACGAGCGCCTGGTCATCGATCGCTACCCCCACTTCGCGCGGCTCTACGACCGGCCGGGCGTCTACACGGCGATCAAGGGCATGGACGCCCAGACCGTCGACCACGCCATCATCATGGCCTTCATCCTGTTCGGTAACACGGTCCACTTCCTGATCCGCCGCCGCGACCGGCGGGCCGGACTGCGGGACGCCTAGCGCCCGCGGCGCGCCGAAGGAGGACGACGCATGTCGCAGTTGATCGGGGTCTGGGTGGCCGCGTTCCTGACGCTCTGCATCTTCAGCTTCCTCTACCGCGACAACCCCTTCTTCCGCTTCGCCGAGAGCCTCTTCGCCGGCGTCTCGCTCGGCTACTACATCGGCATCGTCGCCGTCAACACGCTGGTGCCCAACCTCATCAACCCGCTCTTCGGCGACTTCGGCGCCAACGCCCACCTGCTGATCCCGCTGCTGCTGGGGCTGAACCTCTACACGCGCTTCATCCCCCGCATCGCCTGGCTGGCGCGCATCTCGCTGGCGGTCTACATCGCCTACTACATCGGCATCAACATGGTGCAGAAGATCCAGGGCGAGATCGTGCCCCAGGTCGGCTCGACGATCCTGCACCCGATCGGCGGGGTGATGACCCCGGTCGACAACCTGATCCTGATCGTCGGCGTGCTGGCGGTGCTGATCTACTTCTACTTCTCGATCGAGCATCGCGGCGCGGTGGGCGCCGTCTCGCGCCTCGGCGTCTGGTTCCTCATGCTCGGCTTCGGCGCCGCCTTCGGCTACACGGTGATGGGCCGCGTCTCGCTGCTGATCGGCCGGATGAACTTCCTTTTCATCGATCTCGTCCGCATCACCGGCCAGGCGCTCTAGGGCGCCCCGGCGCCCCCCGGGCCCGGCGCCGCGGGCAAGACCGGAGCGCCCCCCGAGGCGCATCGCCCGCCGCCCGCGCGGGCGACGCGCCGCCCCGGCGGATCCGCGCCCGCCGCCGCGCCGGAGAGTACCGCCGTCGCCAGGTCGCTCGCCGCGGGGAAGTCCAGGGGCCGCAGGATCACCGCCTCCTCCGGACCCCAGGCCAGGTAGCGCCGGACCAGAACCCGCTCGGGCGGGTCGATCTCCTCGAATCCCTCCGGCAGGGCGCCGTCGCGGAAGAAGGCGGCGAGCGCCGCCTCCAGGGCGCGCGGCGCGGGAAGCGCATCGGCGGCCAGTCGGCGCCACGCGGCGCGCTCGCCCGCCAGGGCGAACAGCGCGGCCGGCGCCCCGGCGCCGGGCAGGAGCAACAGGAGGTCCCGCTGCGACGGCGCCGGATCCGCCGGCGCCAGGCCGAACTCGACGCGGATGTTCCAGGCGGGTCCCCGTTCGCGGATCTCGCGCGCCTCGCGGATCAGCGCCTCCAGCTCGCTCCCCGAGGTCTCGCACTCGAACCGGTGGATCTCTCTCAGCCGGGCGGCCCGGGGTCCCTGGATCTCCGCAGGGCCCAGGTGCGCGGCGAGGCGCCGGCGCAGGTTCTTCGATTTGCCCACGTAGAGCAGGCATCCGCCCCGGTCGAAGAAGCGGTAGATCCCCGGCGCCTCCGGCACGGCATCGAGGTCGGCGGGCGCGAAGCCGCGCTCCAGGCCGCGCAGCTCGAGCTCCGCCCTCTCCCGCGCCGCGCCGGGGGCCGCCGCCACCTCGGCCCAGGAGTGGAGCCCTCGCTGCTGCGCAGCCGCGCGCACCGACTCCAGCTCCTCCGCGAGCCGCGCGAGTCGACCGTGAAGGTCCTCGCCGGACTCGTGCGCCTCCGGCGCCGCGTCCGCGGCCGCCCTCGCTTCCCCCCCGGCCCTCGCCCCCTGGCCGGGTTCGCCGCCCCTCAGCCGCCGCCAGGCTCGCAGGTCGACGACCGTCGCCTCCGGTTCGGGAAGCGCGTGCATCCGCTCCACGACCGAGAGCCAGCGTCCCAGAGCGGAGGCCTGCTCGGTCGCCACGGGATGCTCGTCCAGCATCCCCGCCAGCTCCGCCAGCGCATCGCTCCGCTCGCCGCCCTGGTGGACGACGATGCGCCGCCCGATTGAGGAGCCGTCCCACGGCGTCGCCGCGGCGCGCCAGAGCCATGGCTCACGCCCCGAGCCCGCGGGCGCGGCCAGATCCAGGAGCAGGACCGGAGGCTGCAGCGAGCTCTGCGGCGGCAGGGCGATGCGCCAGCGCCCGGCGGGTCCTTCGACGAACCGGCGGTCCCGTCCCAGCACCGCCCTCACGAGGCCGGCCGCAGCGATGCCGCCCGGCGCGAGGAGGCGCAGGTGGACGCGCGCGATCTCCTCGGCCGGCAGATCCGGCTCGCTCGCCAGGTGCGCGGCGATCCGCTCCAGCAGTTCCACCTGCCCCACGCCGGTGCGCCTCCCCCGGGGCTTGCCCCGCACGGACCGCCGGCGACTCTACGCGCGCCGGCCGCGCCCCGCAACGCCGGCCCGCTCACGTGTGGCCGGCTCACGTGTGGCCCGTTCACGCCGGTCCGCCCACCCGATCCGCTCACCCGGTCCGCTCACCCGGTCCGCTCACCCCCCTGCGCCAGAGGCGCGTGCGCGCCGCGATCGCCATCAGATCGCCCGCATGAGCCGCCAGCGCAAGCCGGCAAGAAGGGCGAGATCCGGCTCGCCCTCGCGCCGCCCCCCGCCCGCCCGGGCGACGACTTCCCAGTCGATCGCCCCCGCGCGCCGGCCGAACCAGGCTTGTAGTTCCCAGTCGCCCGGGCCGAGCCGGCGCCACTGCGTGCGCCCCGGCGGCTGGCGCCGGGGAACGAGGCTCGAGGCGCTGTTCTCACGCGCCGCCGCGGCGAGCGCGCAGCCGGCGCGGGCGACGGCGCCCTGCCACTGGATCCGCAGCCAGGTGTGGCTCGAGGACTCCCACTCCCCGAGCGCGTCGTCGGGGATCTCGAGCGTCTCCTCCGCGCGCCACGACTCGCGCGCCGCCTCCCAGAGCGAGCGCGTCTCGGCGGGCTGCGATCGGGACAGGCCGCGGCGCCGCGAGCGGATCGCCAGGGCGAGACCGGGAGCGAGGCGAAAGTCGGCGTCCAGATCGACGCGCGCACCCGACAGGGCGCCCAGACCGGGGCCCCGATCCGGACCGACGCCGGCGAGCCACTGCTCCGCCTGCGTGGCGCCGGCGCCGCAGCGCAGCGTCGCTCCCTTCCAGAGCTCCGTCGTCAGGCGCACGAGCAGCGAGCGCTCGAGCAGCGCGTGCGGCAAGCGGGCCGCCGGGAGCTGCCGCACCGACCAGACCACCTGGGGCGAGGCGGCCTCCAGCCAGGGAAGCTCCCACTCGAGGCTCCACTGCTCGCTCTTCGCCCCGGCGAGCCGCCGCTGCGCTCCCGGCGCCCTCCAGCGCCAGGAGCAGCGCACGCTCCCGAGCTCGGGAGCGGGCCGGAATCTCCAACCGCCGCCGATCCAGACGTCCCTCTCTTCCGAACGGGCGCGCCTTCCGGCGACCTCGATGACCAGCCCTTCGCCCGCGCCGCTCCGGGCGAGCGGCGCCGTCCCGTCGTCGCGGGAAGCGGGGGCGTCGGTCGCCCGCCAGCTCCCGGCCAGCGACCAGATCCAGGCCGGGTCCGGCGCCGAGCGCGAGTGGACTAGGGCGACCCCGCAGGGCCCGAGCATGAAAGCCCCGCCTTCCCCTTCCCCGCACCTCCAGCCGGCCAGACTCGTCCGGCCGCGGCGCGCCTCGACGAGCCAACCGCGCGGTCCCGTTTCGCGCCGGGCGGAGGTGCCCGCCGCCCGCAGGAGGCCGGCGCCGGGCGCGGGCAGCGTCTCGACCCAGGGTGTCAGGCCGCCCTCCTCGGCCAGCGCGCAGCCCGCTCCCCAGTGCAGCGCCAGCGCCCCGGCCAAACAGCGCCACCCCTGCGTGCGCGCCTCGGCGAATCCGAGCAGGCGGCGGTCGCAGTGGCGCAGCGAGAGATCGCCCAGGCCCGTTTCCAGGCGCGCCCGCGCGTCGGGGCGAATCGCCCCCTCGCTCCAGTCGCCGCCCGCCTCGGCGATGAGATCCGCGCCGGCGCGGGCCGCTCGGGGACCGGCGCCGATCAGCAGCCCCCCCCAGGCCAGGCCGGCCATGAACAGGCGGCGCGCAGCCCATCCCGTCGCACCGGGAGCGCGGCGACCGGAAAACACCTAAAACTCCTCCATCCAGGATACGGAGACGACCGGCGTCCAGCCGAGCTGCGGGTGCCAGCGCTGTCCGACGCCGAGCTCGAGCCGCCCGGCGCGCAGGTATGCGCTCAAGCCCCCCTCGCCCGTGCCCGCGCGCAGCATCTGGACCAGCCGCAGGCGGCCGAGGGGCCATGCCGCCGCCCAGGTCGTCGCCGATCCGCCGCCCAGTCGAAGCGCATGCTCGACGACGACGCGCCGCTCTCCGGCGGCCACCGCCAGCCGGCTGATCAGGAGCGCGTCGGGCCCCTCCCGTGCGCCTCCCAGCGGCAGATCGACCGCCCCCGCCTCCAGTTCCACGGCCGGTGCCTTCAGGAAGCGCGCGCCGAGCAGCGCGGTCGCGCCGAGGTGGGCCGACCGCCACTCCTCGCCCGCCTCGAGAACGAAGAGCCGCGCGCCGAGAAGCAGGCTCGCCTGCCCTCCGATCCGTTGCCTCCTGCCGGCGCCGAAGTGCCCCTCGCCGTACGCGCCCGCCCTCAACGATCCCGCGTGCGCCTCCCAGCCCGCGGGAACGCCGCGCAGCCACGCGCTCCCGAACGAGAGGCCCGGAACGCCGAACGGGCGCGCCAGCGCGAGGCCCGCGCGCAGGCCCTCGCCGCGGCCGAGGAGCCGCTCGTCGAGCGCGACGAAGGGATGCGGAGCGCCCCAGGCGGCGCGCCACTCGTGGGCTGCCGCGGCGGTCGAGCTCGCGCCGCCGCCCGCGAGCAGCGCCGGCAGCGCGAGCAGGGCTGGGAAGCGGCCGGGACGCATCGCCTTCAGTCCCGCACGAGAGCCACCGAACGCACCAGGCTGCGCTCGGCGGCCGGCGAGGATGTCCGCCAGAGCGCGCGGATCAGGTAGAGCCCGGTCGGGAGCTGGTCGCCGCCCGCGCTCGTTCCGTCCCAGGAGAGGAGCAGCGGGCCGCCGGCGCGCGCCCCCGCGACGAGCGTCGCCACGCGCCGTCCGTCGAGCCCGAACACGTCGGCCGTCACCCGCGCCGGGCCCGCCGCCGCGGGCGACAAGGCGATGCGGCAGTAGCGCGGCGCTCCGGGGCGATCGGGGAAGAAGAGCAGCGGCTCGGGCGCGAGCGCCCCCCCTTCGCCGGAGAGGCCCGAGCGCATCTCCGGCGGCTCGCCGGGCGTCGCCCCCGCCGAGGCCGGACAGGGAATCAGCGCGCAGGGATCGACCAGCCGCCCCCCCTCGACCCAGCGCTCCAGCGACACGCCGCGGCCGTCCAGCCCGCCCGGCATATAGCGCGCGTAGTCGACGGCGAGGCCGTCGGCGTCGATGAGCACGACCTCGTCGGCGTAGCCGCGCTCGGCGTCGACGCTGTTGTTGAGCGCCGGCCAGGCGCCGCGCCGGGCGAGCACGAACTCCGCGGCCCGGGGGAAGACGGCCGTGAAGGCCGCCTCGCTCTCGACCGCCACCCGGCAGCGCCCCGGCTCGATGGGCGCGGGTCCGACGACGATCGTCGTCCGTCCCGAGGCGTCGCGCAGGCCCCAGCCCCCCAGATCGACGCTCTCTCCCGACCGGTTCCAGAGCTCGACCCACTCGCACTCCCCCGGCCGCGGCTCATACTGGATCTCCGAGATGAGAACGTCGCCCGCGCCGGCGCGCACGAGGATGTCCGCGACGCCCCCCGCGCCCGACGGCCCCTGCACGGCCACACGCAGCGACCCCGCGCCGCCGGCGCCCTCGACCTCGAGCTCCCAGGAGAGCGCGCGCGTCTCGCCGGGCGCCAGCTCTCCGAGCCGCTCCCCCGCCGGCCGGACGCGCAGCAGGGGAGCGGCGATCTCCCAGCGCAGATCGTCCAGGGCCAGGGGCCGCGTTCCTCCGTTGGCGATCGTCACCCGCAGGAGCCCCGGGTGGCAGCCGTCGAGGACCGGCGGCTCGACGCGGACCTCTTCGAGCAGGAGCAGCAGGGCGGGGGCGTTCGGCTGTCCCGGCGTGCAGCGCGCCGCGGGGCGGAAGTCGGCGGCGTTGTCGTCGCTGTCCACGCCGTCGGCCGTCCGGGCCAGCGACGAGCCCGCCGGCACGCGGGGCGCGGGGCGCGTTTCGTAGTACTCGGCGTACTCGAGATCGCCCCACCCGACGCAGTCGGCGACCGTCCCCAGCGCCGAGCGAAGCCGCACCCCGTCGGGCCCGTTCTGGAGCGCCAGCGGCGCGCGCGCGTCCGCGGGCACCTCGGCCAGTTCGCCGGCGATGAGGAAGAACCCGCCGGGGACGATGCGATCCCCGGGGCGCCCCTCCCACTGCGCGCGCCAGTCTCCCGGCCTCGCCCCGTTGCCCGCCTCGAGCCGCCACCCGGCCAGGTCGACCGGCTGCGTCCCGGCGTGGTGGAGCTCGACCCACTCCCGGCCGGCGTCGGCCCCGGCGGGGTCGTAGAGCACCTCGTTGATGCAGACCGCGCCCGCGGGGAGGGCTCCGGCGAGGAGCAGGCAGGCGGCCGCACGGCCCGATCCGATTCGTTTGCTGCTTCCAGGCACGCCCGACCTCCCGGCGACGGTGCGACACGACCGCAGCGGGGAGTAGCCGGAACGATGCCGCCATCGGCGGCGGCCGGGACAGGACGACCGCTAGTCGGCGCCGGCCCGGGAGAAGACGAAGGCGACGCGCCGGTTCTCGGCGCGCCCCTCCGGCGTCGAGTGGCTGGCCACGGGCTCCGAGCCGGCGTACCCGCAGGCGGCGAAGCGCTCGGGGGCGATGTGCTCCACCTCCAGCAGGTAGCGCACGACCGCCGTGGCCCGCGCCGTGGAGAGCTCCCAGTTGGAGGCGAACGCGCCGGCCCGCAGCGGCAGGTTGTCGGTGTGCCCCTCGACGAAGACGCGCCGCGGGAAGTGCCGGCAGACGGCGGCCACCTTGCGCAGCAGCGCCAGCGCCTCCGGCCTGAGCTCGGCCGACCCGGGGGGGAAGAAGACCTGATCGCGCACCGCCAGGGCGATGCCCCGGTCGGTGCGTTGCAGCGACGAGGAGCCGGTCAGCCCCTCCTCGGCCACCGCCGCCGTCAGCTTGTGCTCGAGCATCTCGTCGGTGACCGATTCGCGGCCCGTCATCCCGTCGCCGGCGCTGATCGAGGCCGTGCGTCCCAGGGCAACGACCGAGGGGATCGAGGGGGCGGCGCCCAGCGCGCTGCGCATCGAGCCGACGAGCGAGCGGTACTTGATCACATCCATGGTCGAGAAGGAGGCGATGAGCACGAAGAAGCAGAGCAGCAGCGACATCAGGTCGCAGTAGGTGACGACCCACGCCGGCGCGCCCTCCTCGGCCGGACGCCCCTGCGGACGGCCGAGGTCCTCGCCCATCGCCGGGTCGGACGGCTCGTGCGGGAATCCCGACTCGGCCATGGCTTCTCCCCGGAGGCGCCGCCCGCCGCCCGCGCTAGGCGGCCCGGCGCTGCTCCCCGTCGCCCTCCACCGCCATCGGCCGGCGGCGGTTGGTGCGCTCGATCACATCCTGGCGGCCGCGGGGCTCGATGTAGGAGAGCAGCCGCGCGCGGACGATGCTCGGGTGGTTCGCGGCCAGGATGCCCATGATGCCCTGGATGACGATCTCCCGGGTCTGCGCCTCGCGGGCGGAGCGCTCGGCCAGCTTGTCGGCCAGCGGCAGGGCGATCAGGTAGGCGATCAGCGCCCCGTAGAGCGTCGTCAGGATGGCCACGGCCATCGCCGGGCCGATGCTGCGCGGGTCGTCCATCCGCGCCAGCATCTGCACGAGTCCGATCAGCGTGCCGATCATCCCGAACGCGGGCGCGGCCGCGCCGATCGAGCGCAGGATCCCCTGGCCCCGCTGATGGCGGTCGATGGTCGCGGCCATCTCGCTGGCCAGCGTCGAGCGCACCAGTTCGGGCTCGGTCCCGTCGATGCAGAGCTGGATGCCCTGGTTGAGGAAGCTGTCGCGGATCGGCACGCTCTCCAGCGACAGCAGGCTGTCGCGCCGCGACTTCTCGGCCAGGCGGACGATCTCCTCGACGAGCTCCGCCGGGGGGCGCAGCCTGTCGAAGAAGGCGTTGCGCACGACCTTGGCGGTCGAGAGGACCGTGGCGAAGGGGTAGCGGATGAGCATCGTCGCCACGGTCCCGCCGACGACGATCAGGAGCGCGGGCGCGTTGACGAAGATCAGGGGCGTGCCGCCCATGAAGATCGACGCGGCGATGAGGTAGACGCCTGCGGCGACGCCGATGACCGTGGCGAGGTCCATCGCCCCCCCGGTTTTCCTAGCTCTCGGCCGCGGGCCGATCCGCCCCCTGGGCGGCGCCCGCGCCGCCCAGGCGCTTCAGCTCGCGCAGCAACCGCTGGTCCGGCGGGCTCATCTCCCGGCCCGCGCGAAGGGCCTCGAGGTCGTCGCCCAGGATCGCGCACGCCTGCTCCGCGGCCCGCCGCCAGGACTCGTCCGCCGGCGCTCCGGCGAGCAGGGCCAGCACCGCCCGCTCGAGCTCCCGGGCGAGCTCCCCGATGGGCAGGTAGCCGATCTGCATCGCCGCGCCCTTGACGCTGTGCGCCGCGCGATGGAACTGCTTGAGCCGCTCCTCGCCCGGCCCCCCCTCGGGCCAGGCGTCGAGGATGCCGCGCATGGCGTCCAGACACTGGTTGCTGGAGGAGAGGAAGATCCCGCGCAGGACTTCCATCTCTTCGGGGCTGAAGCTGTTCTCGAGCGTCATCGTCCTCGTCCCCCCCGGGTGGACCCCTCGCGGACCCGCGGCCGTCGCTATGTAATGATCGGTTGGAGCAGGGGTTACCTTGACGGGAGACTTCCTAGCGGGAAGGGGCCGGGGGATTGAGCCGGCCGGAGACGGGTCCGCCCGCATCGGGCGCTTCCGCCGGTCCGCCCGGGAGGGCGGCGCCGCCGTGGCGGCGCGCGAAACGGTCGCGGAACTCGAGGACGCCTTCGGCGATCGCCCCGGCCAGCGCCTCGCGGTGGCCGTCTGAGGCGAGCTGGCGCGCATCCTCGGGGTTCGAGAGGAAGCCCAGCTCCACCAGCGCCGAGGGCACGCGGCAGGAGCGCAGGACGACGAAGTTGGCCTGCTTCACGCCGCGCGAGGCCGCCAACCGGCTCTCGACGAGCCGATCGAGGATCGCCTCGGCCAGCAGGCTGCTTCGGCGCACGGTGTCGGTCTTGAGCAGGTCGACGGCGAAGGGCAGCTCGGCGATCTCTCCCAGCAGCGGATCGGCCTCCTCGGTCACGGCCGCGTTCTCGAGCGCGGCCAGCTCGCGCGCGGCCACGTCCGACGCGCCGGCCAGCGAGAGGAAGAAGACCTCCGCGCCTCGCGGCGCACCGCTGCGGGCGCCGTTGACGTGGATGCTGATGAAGATGTCGGCGCTCTCCTGCTGCGCGCGGCGGGCGCGTCCGGCCAGGCTGACGAAGGTGTCGCGCTGCCTCGTCAGATGCACCTCCACGCCGGGCTCGCGGCCCAGCCGCGCCGCGGCCCGCCGGGCGACGTCGAGCACGATCTCCTTCTCCTGCAGGCGGCGATGGACGGCGCCCGGGTCGCGCCCGCCGTGCCCGGGATCGAGCACGACGACGAAGGCGGGCGGCCGCTCGGGCTTCGGCCGCGCGCGCGGCCGGAAGACGTCGCAGACGACGCGCGCGGGGCGGTCCCCCTCGGGCGGCAGGTCGAAGATCTTCGTTCTGGCCGGGCCCGCCAGGTCCAGGACGACCTGCACGGTCATGCCCAGCCGGTTGATCCGGATGCGCTGCACCATCCAGTCGCCCGTCTCGGGGATGGCCAGATCCCCGGCCCGGCTGTCGCGCAGGTTGATGGCGACGCGGTCGGGGTCGCCGACGACGCGGTCTTCATGGACCGCCGGCTCGCTGAGGTCGAGCACGACGCGGAAGTGCTCGTCGCCCCCCCAGGTGCGGATGCGCAGCAACTCCGCGGCGCCCGCCGGGACACCGGCACCGAGGATCAGCAGGAGCGCGAGGGCCGCGGCCGGAGCCCCGGGACGACGGAGTCGGCCCCGCGCGCGCGCCGCCCGGCCGCGAGCCCTCCCCGCGCGGCGGACCGGCGAGGTCGGCGCGCGCTCCGATCGTCCCTGGCGACTCATTCCCAGCCGTCCTAGTCGGGGTGGCCGAGGACTTCGATTCCATGCTCGCGCAGCAACGCGGCCGTGACGCCGTCTCCCGGCACCAGCTCATCCCCCCGGCGGATCCACCCGACCCCGCAGGATGGGCTCCGCGATTTCAGCAGCGCCGCCCGGATGCCGAGTCGCCGGCAGAGGCGCAGCGCCTCGTGCGCGCCGCGGAGGAAGTCCTCGGTGACATCCCGCCCGCGGACATCGATGACCCGGGCGCGCCCGGCCAGCACATCCCTGCCCGCGCCCCCGCGGATCTCCGCGGCGGGCCGCGGCGTCGGCAGGCCGCCGAGCTGCTCGGGGCAGATGGGCACCCAGCGCGAGGAGCCGGTCGCGGACAGGCACTGCTCGGGGGAGAGGCTTCGCCCGTCGTAGCGGCAGGAGACGCCGAGAAGGCACGCGCTGATGGCCTGCACCGCCCCTCTTCCGCGGAACCGGCCTCAATCGA
>VGIY01000048.1 GCA_016867695.1 Candidatus Eiseniibacteriota bacterium
GGCGGCGAGGACCTTCATCGCCGGACCCAGGCGCTTGCCCAGCACGGAGAAGTCGAGCTTGACCGTGCGCGAGGCGAAGCGGCCGGAGTCGCTCTCCGTGAGGTCGATCGCTTTCACGTTCAGCTCGTCGCGCACCTGCGCCCAGAGGGCCTCGCGCAGCGCCTCGCCCAGCTCGGGCATCTGCGCCGCGCCCTCCAGCGGCACGACCCAGAGCGTCGCCGCCGGCTGGCGCACCTTGATCCGCGCCTGCTCGCGCGCCGCGCGCCCGAGGCTGACCGCCTTGAGCACGAAGTCCATCCCGGCGTTGAGCGCCGCAGCGACCAGCTCGGGGCGCTCCTCGGGATAGGGGGTCAGGTGCACGCTGGGCGGCGTCGCCGACCCGTCGAGCCCGAGCTTCAGCGCCGACCCCTCCCCCGCCGCCTGCGCGGAGGCGGTCAGGTTGCGGTAGATCGCCTCGCTGACGAAGGGCACGACCGGGGCGAGCAGGCGCACATAGGTCAGCAGCGCGTGGTAGAGCGTCCGGTGCGCCCAGCGCTTGTCCTCGTCGCTCTCCGACTTCCAGAACCGCCGCCGCGAGCGGCGCACGTACCAGGTCGACAGCTTCTCCAGGAACTCGTCGGCCGCGCGCATCGCCGCCATCGGCTGGATGCCGTCGAAGTGCCGGCGCATGTCGCCGACGAGCTGGTAGAGCGCCGAGGTGATCCAGCGGTCCAGCGCGTGGGGGCTCCCCCCGATCAGGCCCGGGTCTCCGTCGCGGGCCGGGTCGAAGCCGTCCAGCTCGGCGTAGGTCGCCAGGAAGGCGTACACGTTCCAGAGCGTGATGATCCGCCGCCGATACTCGTCGGCGATGCCGAAGCCGAACCGCAGGTTCTGCGACGGGTTGCAGGCGCAGTAGACCCAGCGCATGACGTCGGCGCCCATCTTCTCGACCGCCTCGTCGAACCAGATCGCGTTGCCGTGGCTGCGGTGCATCGCCCGGCCATGCTCGTCGAGCAGCTTCTCGTAGCTGAAGACCGCCTTGTAGGGGGCGCGTCCCTCCAGCGTCACCGACATGAACATCATCGCGTAGAACCAGAGCCGCACCTGCTCGCGCATTTCGCAGACCAGCTCGGTCGGGAACCACTGCTCCCAGTAGGCGCGATCCTCGAGGTACTTCATCGTCGAGAAGGCGACGATCCCCGCGTCCATCCAGCAGTCGCCGACGTCGAGGATCCGCGTCGCCTCGTGCCGGCAGCCCGCGTGCTGGCAGCGCAGGCGGATCTCGTCGATCCAGGGCCGGTGGAGCTCGGGCAGGGCGTCCACCTGCGCCGGATCCAGGGCGAACTCGCGCAGCTGCGCGCGGCTGCGCACCTGGGTCAGGTGGCCGTCGGGACAGAAGTAGAAGGGCAGCGGCAGACCCCAGAAGCGTTTCCGGGAGATGCACCAGTCGCCCATGTTGTCGTACCAGTCCTGGGTCCGCTTGCCGACGCTCTCGGGGATCCAACGGACGGCCTCGGCCGCCCGCTTCATCAGCGGGCGGATCTCGTCGCAGCGGATGAACCACTCGTCCTCGACGCGGAAGACGAGCTTGGCGTGGCAGCGCCAGCAGAAGGGGTAGCGGTGGGCGTAGCTCTCGGAGCGGACGAAGAGCCCCTTCTGGCGGAGATCCTCGAAGATCGGCTGCTCCACCTCGTGCACGTTGCGGCCGGTCAGCCAGGCGAAGCCGTCGAGATAGAAGCCTGAGCCGTCGAGCGGGGCGACCGAGGCCAGCCCCAGCTCCTCGCCCAGCGCGCAGTCCTCGGCGCCGCAGCCGGGGGCGATGTGGACGATACCCGAGCCCTCCGCCTCGCCGACCATGTCCCAGGGGATGACCAGGTGCTCGATGCCCTGCTGCGCCGGCAGATCGTCGAAGGGGCCCTCGTAGACCCAGCCGACCAGGTCGGCGCCCGGCAGCGTCTCGAGCAGGCGCGCTTCCCCGCCAAAGACCCTTTCGGCGATCGCCGCGCCGAGGTAGTAGACCGCCCCCCGGTACTCGACCCGCGCGTAGAGAAGATCCGGATGGACCGCCGCGGCCGTGTTCGAGGTCAGCGTCCAGGGCGTGGTCGTCCAGACGAGCAGCCGCTCGTTCTCGTCCGGCACGCGGGTCGGCGCCGATCGGCCTCCCGCCGCCTGCCTCCCGGGCTCCCCGCCGCTCCCGCCGCGCTCGCCGCGCCCGGCGCTCTCGCCGCCCCTGGCGCGCTCGCCGCCCCCGTCGCCCCCGCCGCTCCCCCCGGCGCCGCCTCCCGACCCCGCGCGCATCGCCTCCAGCTTCTTCATCCAGGGCCCGTCGCGGCGCTCGCCCGGCTTCAGCTTGAAGCCCAGGAACAGGCTCGTGTCGTCGATGTCCTTGTAGGAGTCGGCCAGCTCGTGCTGCGACAGCGAGGTCCCGCAGCGCGTGCACCAGGGCATGACGTTGTGCCCCTGGCGCAGCCAGCCGCGGTCGCGGCAGACGCCCAGGAAGTGCCAGATGTACTCGATGTTGGTGTCGGTCAGCGTGAAGTAGGAGTGATCCCAGTCCATCCACTGGCCGAGCCGGCGCGACTGCTCGGCGATCGTCGCCGCGTACTTGACCACGCGCGCCCGGCAGGCGCGGCTGAAGTTGTCCAGCCCGAAGCTCTCGATGTCCCGCTTGGAGTTGAAGCCGAGGTCCTTCTCGGTCTCGACCTCCAGCCAGAGCCCCTGGCAGTCGAACCCGTTCTGGTAGCGCTGGTCGTAGCCGCACATCGCCTTGTAGCGCTGGAACAGGTCCTTGTAGGTGCGGCCCCAGGCGTGGTGGACGCCCATGGCGTTGTTGGCGGTGATCGGTCCGTCGATGAAGGACCAGCGCGCGCGTCCGCGATTGCGTTCCGCCAGGCGGTCGAAGATGCGCTCGCGCTCCCAGAAGGCGAGGATGCCGCGCTCCTGCGCGATGAAATCGACGCTCAGATCGACCGGCTCGAACTTCCCCATCGTCCCCTCTCCGGCGCCCCCGCGCTCCGCCCCGCGCAGCACCCCTCGGGCGCGGCGCGCGCCCGCTACGAACCGGCGTCCGGCTCCTCCCCGCCCTCGTCCTCGCCGATCCCTTCGTCCTCGTCCCCGCCCCCCGCGGCGCCCCCCGCGCCGGCTCCGGCGTCGGCCCCGGCGCCGCCGTCGTCTGCCTGCCCCGCCTCCTCGGCCGCGCCGTTCTCCTCGCCTGCCGCCGGCTCCCCGGAGAGCGCCACCTTGGCCACGTCGGCCACGCTGTCGCCCTCCTGCAGGTGGATCAGGCGCACGCCCTGCGTCGCCCGCCCGAGCACGGACACGCCGCTCATCTTCAGGCGGATGACCATGCCGTTCGATGTCGTCAGCATGACCTCTTCGTCGTCGCCCACCTGCTTGATCGCCACGATCGGGCCGTTGCGCGGCGTGTTGCGCACCGTGATCACGCCCCGGCCGCCGCGGTTCGTCACCCGGTAGTCGTCTAGCCTGCTGCGCTTGCCGAAGCCCTTCTCGGTGACGACCAGCAGCGTCGCCTCCGGGTCGGTCACGCAGACCATGCCGACGACCTCGTCCTCGGGGGACTCCAGGGTCACGCCGCGCACGCCCGCGGCGCCGCGGCCCATCGCGCGCACCTTCGTCTCGGGGAAACGGATCGCCTTGCCGCTGCGCTTGGCCAGCACCAGTTCGGCGCTGCCCCCGGTCACGCCGGCGCCGATGAGGACGTCCTCCGCGGCCAGGCGCATGGCCCAGATGCCCTTGCGCCGGGGGTTCGCGAAGGCCGACAGGGGCGTCTTCTTGATCTGCCCCCGGCGCGTGGCCAGGACCACGTAGTGCTGCGGGTCGAACTGGTCGACCGGCACGAAGGCGGTGATCCGCTCCTGCGGACCGATGTCGAGCAGGTTGAGGATCGAGCGCCCCTTCGACAGCCTCTTGCCCAGTGGCGCGTTGTAGACCTTGAGCCAGTAGCACCGGCCCCGGTCGGTGAAGAAGAGGATGTAGCTGTGCGTGTTGGCCACGAAGAGGTGCTCGATGAAGTCCTCCTCGCGGGTCTTCGCGCCGGTCAGCCCCCGCCCGCCGCGGCGCTGGCTGCGGTAGGTCGTCACCGGCAGACGCTTGATGTAGCCCCGGTGGGTGATCGTGATGATCATGTCCTCGCGGGGAATCAGGTCCTCGAGGTCGATGTCCTCGCTGTAGGGCTCGATCTCGGTGCGCCGCGCGTCGCCGTACTTCTCGGCCAGTTCGCGCAGGTCCGCCGTGATCAGCTCGAGCACGCGGCCGCGGCTGGAGAGGATGGCCTCATACTCGGCGATCAGGCGCAGCGTCTCCTGGTACTGGCCCTCGATCTTCTCCCTCTCCAGGCCGGCCAGGCGCTGGAGCTGCATCTCGAGGATCGCCTGGGCCTGGATCTGGGTCAGGCCGAAGGCCGCCATCAGCGCCGCCCGCGCCTCCTCCGCGTTGCGCGACTCGCGGATCAGCGTGATCACGGCGTCGATCTGGTCGAGCGCGACCTTCAGCCCCTCGAGGATGTGGGCGCGCTTGCGCGCCTCCTCCAGGTCGAAGGTCGTCCGCCGGGTGATCACGTCCACGCGATGATCGATGTAGGACTGGCACAGCTCCTTGAGGGTGAACAGCTTGGGTCGGTTGTGAATCAGCGCCAGCAGGTTCGCCCCGAAGGTTGTCTGCATCTGCGTGTGCTTGTAGAGCTGGTTGAGCACGACGCGCGGCTGCGCGTCGGCGCGCAGCTCGATCACCACGCGCATCCCGTCGCGGTCCGACTCGTCGCGCAGGTCGGAAATGCCCTGCAGGACGCCCGACTTGACCAGCTCGGCGATCCTCTCCAGCAGGGCGGCCTTGTTCACCTGGTAGGGGATCTCGGTGACGATGATGGCCAGCCGCTCGGCGCGCAGCTCCTCGATCGTCGCCCGGGCGCGGATGGTGATCAGACCGTGGCCGGTCGTGTAGCACTCGCGGATCCCCGCCGTGCCCTGGATCATCCCGCCGGTCGGGAAGTCGGGCCCCTGGACGAACTCCATCAGCTCGTCGACCGTCGCCTCGGGGCGGTCGATGAGGCAGGTGATCGCCTCGCAGACCTCGCGCAGGTTCTGGGGCGGCACGTTGGTCGCCATGCCGACGGCGATGCCCGCCGAGCCGTTGATCAGCAGGTTGGGCGCCTTGCCCGGCAGGACGACCGGCTCTTCGCGGGTGGCGTCGTAGTTGGGCCTGAAGTCGACCGTCCCCTTCTCGAGATCGACCAGCAACTCCTCGGCCAGCCGGCTCAGGCGCGCCTCGGTGTAGCGCTCGGCCGCCGCGCCGTCTCCGTCGATCGACCCGAAGTTGCCCTGCCCGTCCACGATCGGATAGCGCAGCGAGAAGTCCTGCACCAGACGCGCCATCGTGTCGTAGACGGCGACCGTTCCGTGCGGGTGGTAGTTGCCGGTGACGTCGCCGGTGATCTTGGCCGACTTCCGATAGGGGCGATTGTGCATGAGATTCAGGTCGTTCATCGCCACGAGGATGCGCCGCTGCACCGGCTTGAGCCCGTCGCGCACATCGGGCAGGGCGCGCGAGACGATCACGCTCATCGAGTAGTCGATGTAGCTCGACTTCATCTCCTCCTCGATGAGGATGGAGGTGACTCGTTCATCCGGCCTGTGCATCGTCGCTTCCTTCCCCGCCTGCAGGACGCCGGCGGCCCGTCCCCCGCGGGCGCGGGCCGCGGTCCCGCCCTAGATGTCCAGGTTGCGGACCTTCAGGGCGTTCTCCTCGATGAACTGGCGGCGCGGACCGACCTGATCCCCCATCAGGATCGAGAAGATGCGGTCGGCCTCGGCGGCGTCCTCGCTGGACACGGACAGCAGCATCCGCTGCTGGGGGTTCATCGTCGTCTCCCACAACTGGTCGGGGTTCATCTCGCCCAGCCCCTTGTAGCGCTGCAGCATGATGCCCGTGCGGCCGACCTCCGCCAAACGCTTCTCCATCTCGGCGTCGTCGTAGGCGTACCACTCCTGCTTGCCCTTCTTGACGCGGTAGAGCGGCGGCTGGGCGATGTAGATGTACCCCTGGTCGATCAGCGGCCGCATGTATCGGTAGAAGAAGGTCAGCAGCAGCGTGCGGATGTGCGCGCCGTCGACGTCGGCGTCGGTCATGATGACGATCTTGCCGTAGCGCACCTTGGCGACGTCGAACTCGCCCGAGCCGAACCCGGCGCCGATGGCGGTGATCAGCGTGCGGATCTCCTCGCTCGCCAGCGCGCGGTCGAGTCGCGCCTTCTCGACGTTCAGGATCTTGCCGCGCAGCGGGAGGATCGCCTGGAACCGCCGATTGCGCCCCTGCTTGGCGCTGCCGCCGGCCGAGTCGCCTTCGACGATGAAGAGCTCGGCCAGAGCGGGATCCCGCTCCGAGCAGTCGGCCAGCTTCCCCGGCAGGGAGGCGGCGTCGAGCAGGCTCTTGCGCCGCGCCAGCTCGCGCGCCTTGCGCGCCGCCTCGCGCGCGCGGCAGGCGCTGACGCACTTCTCCAGGACCAGTCTCGCCACCGCCTCGTGGTTGTCGAGGTAGTCGGTCAGGTCCTCGCCGATGATCGACTCGACCATCCCCTTGACCTCGCTGTTGCCCAGCTTGGTCTTGGTCTGGCCCTCGAACTGCGGCCCGCGCAGTTTGACGCTCAACACCGCCGTGAGCCCCTCGCGGACATCCTCGCCGCTGAGGGCGTCCTTGGGGTCCTTGATGATCCCCGCCTTGAGCGCGTGGGTGTTCAGGCAGCGGGTCAGCGCCGCCTTGTAGCCGGCGAGGTGCGTGCCCCCCTCGACCGTGTTGATGTTGTTGACGTAGGTGAAGATCGACTCGACATACGAGTCGGTGTACTGCATGGCCAGCTCGATGGCGAACCCCTCCCGCTCGCGCGACATATAGATCGGCTCGGGATGGAGCGGCGTCTTGCCTTCATTGAGGTACTGCACGAAGGCCTGCACTCCGCCCTCGTAGAGGAACCGGTCCTCGCGCTCCCAGGAGGGGGTCTCCTGGGTACCTCCCTCCCCCTCGAGCCGGAGACGGATCTCGAGGGCCCGGTTGAGGAAGGCGAGTTCGCGCAAGCGGTAGGCGATGAGGTCGTACTTGAACTCGGTCTCCTCGAAGATCTGCGGGTCGGGCTTGAAGCGCACCAGCGTCCCGCGCTTGGAGGTGGTCCCGACGATGTCGACGTCGCCCAGGATCTCGCCGCGGGCGTAGCGCTGCTGGAAGATGGCCCCCTTCTGGAAGACCCGCACCTCGAGCCACTCGGAAAGGGCGTTGACCACGGAGACGCCGACGCCGTGGAGGCCGCCCGACACCTTGTAGGAGTCGCTGTCGAACTTGCCGCCGGCGTGGAGCATGGTCATCACGACTTCGAGCGCGGGCCGCTTCTGCTCCGCGTGCATGTCGGTGGGAATGCCGCGGCCGTTGTCCTCGACCGAAACGCTGCCGTCCCGATGCACGGTGACGAGGATCCGGTCGCACGCGCCCGCCAGCGCCTCATCGATCGAGTTGTCGACGACTTCGTAGACGAGGTGGTGCAGGCCGCGGGACGAGGTGCTGCCGATGTACATGCTCGGGCGGCGGCGCACCGCATCGAGCCCCTTGAGCACCTGGATATCCTCGGCGGTGTAGGCCGAAGCCTCGCCGCCCGGGGACAGCTCGCGATCCGCGTCGGTGACATCCACTGCGCCGGAGGGCGCCTCGCTCACGCTCTCATCCATGTCCGCCCTCGTCCCCTTGCTGCCGGATCCCCCTGCCCCGCACGACGCAGCGCAGGTCGGCCAGGTTCACATCCGGGAACCGCTGCCTGAGCCGCTCGAGGATCCGCGGCTTGAGAAACGCGATGTGCTGGCTCCAGACGCTGCTGGTGACGGAGACCCACAGCACCCCGCGTCGCAGCTCCACCGCGGCGGCGTGCCCCGCCAGTTCCGGCCCCACGGTGTCCGCCCAGGCCGCCACGACCTGATAGTCCGCCACCCGGCGCTCGAGCTCGTTCCCGCGCAGGAAGCGCTCGAGCGCCCGGCCGATGTGCTCCATGGGGCGCATGGATCATCCGGCGGCGTCGTCGCCCGGCAATCGCAGCGGCATCACCAGGCAGAGCAGATCCTCATCGGGCTGGAGTTCGGCCGGCTTGAACAGGCCGGCGGAGACGGCCGACTGGAAGGCCATCTCGACCCGCTCGCCGTCGAAGGTCTTCAGCATCTCGAGCAGATAGCCGCCGTTGTAGCCGATCGTCAGCGGCGTGCCGTCGTAGTCGACGGGTAACTCCTCCTGCGCCTCTCCGGCGCCCTGGTACTGGGCCATGATCTGCAGGCGCCCCGGCTCGAGCATGATCTTCACCTGGCGTGTCTGCGAGTCCGACAGGACCAGGATCCGGCGCAGGGAGGCGAGAAGATCCTCGCGGCGGACCACCGCGCGCAGCGGATTGGACTTGGGGATCACCTTCTCGTAGTCGGGGAAGGGACCCTCGAGCAGGCGACTGTAGAGCTGCGTGCTGCCGATCCGGATCCTGGCGTAGTTCTTGGATCCGCTGATCTCCAGCGGCCCGTCCGCGTCGCCGATCAGGCGCAGGAGCTGGTTGAGCGCCTTTGGCGGCAGGAGCATCTCCCGCTTCTGCTTGAATGCCCCGGACAGCGAAGCGCGCGCCAGGCGGTGCCCGTTGGTCGCCACCATCGACATCTGGTCGTCGCTGATCGACAGGAAGAGGCCGGTCAGTTCCGGACGGGTCTCATCCGTCGAGACCGCGTACAGCGTCTGGCGCACCATCCGCTCCATCTTGGCCGGATCGACCTGCAGCGGCTTCTGGTCGGGGATCTCGGGAAGTCCCGGGAAGTCGTCCACCGGGGCCCCCACGAACCGATAGCGGCCGCTGGCGCAGCGCAGCGTCAGCCCCGATTCCTCTCCCGTGAGCGAGATCTCGGCATCGCGCAGCTCGCGAACGACATCGTGCAGCCTCCGGGCCGCCACCGCCACGCGGCCCCCCTCTTCCACCTCTCCGGCGCGCTGGACACGAACGGAAATGTCGAGATCCGTCGCCGTCAGCGTGACCTCCCCCGCTGGGGAAACCTCCACCAGGACCGTCTCGAGGATCGGAAGCGTGCTCTTGCCCGGCACGACGCTGGCCACCAGGTGCAGGGCTTTCTGAAAACCGCTCTGCGAGGTCGAGAACTTCATGATCTCCCCCAGCGCTTGCCCCCGGCCTCAAGGCCGGTCACCGGACGCCACCCCGAAGCGTAGCCAATCCCTGGCCGCTCCTGCCCGAGCCTCGATCCTCACCTAAAACGCTCACTCGCCGCGCCAGCCCGCCGACCCCGCCGGAACGAGGAACGGAACAGCCCGCTCGATCGCCGCAAACATCGACCACGACGGAAGATCGACTCTCGAACCGAGGCTGCTCCAATGCCAGCCGATTCTAGGGAATGCCCTGGGGGCTGTAAAGCGGCAAATTGGCCCTGAGAGGCTCCCCTCCATGGATGTAACCTACATTGAAATAGCAAGTTGCAGATGCGAACAGAGGTCTTGGCGGCGCTCCACGCGTCTCCCGCCCCGCAGGCCTGCATAATACCTCCGGGAGCATCAGTAGGAACTGCTACTGGAAGATTAACTCAATCCACAGCAGTAGTAGTAGGCGGCGTGGAGATGTGGACGGCTGCCTCCGGCGACAGGCTTCGGCTTCTCCGGCATGCGGTTGTTCGCGCGCTACGGCGATCACCGCTGTGGTCTCTCCCCCGCGCAGATGTGGACAAGCGACGAGTTATACTTTCAACGGAACCCCGCGCCGCTCATTCCACAAGAAGTCCTCAACAATCGTGGAAAGCGGGGAGCGTTGATGTGCAACCCGCTCCACGGGACCCGGAAGCTGCGCGCAGCGAGCCAAGCGAGGGTGAAGAGGGTCCGAGGAGCGCTCAACTCGGGTTGGCGCGCAGGTCGCGTTCGAGTCTCTCCACGCGCTGGTCCATCAGCGGGTTGTTCTTGCGCACGGTCTGGACCTTCTCGACGGCGTAGAGGACGGTGCTGTGATCGCGGTTGCCGTAGTTCTTGCCGATTTCGATCAGCGTCAGCGGGGTGAGCCGCTTGGTCAGATAGATGGCCACCTGGCGCGCCAGGGCGATCGCGCTCGTCCGCCGCTTCCCGCGGAGGGACTCCACGGAGACGTCGAATTCGCGGGCGACCTGCTGCTGGATGCGCGACACGTCCACGGCCCCCTCGGGCGGACGGCTGTAGACGCGCAGCACCTCGAGGGCTAGATCGGCGGTGATCGGCGCGTGCAGGAGGTGGCTCAAGGCGGAGAGTCTGACGAGACAGCCCTCCAACTCGCGAACGTTGCGCTGGATGCGCTCGGCGATCAGGAACATGACATCTTCCGGCAGGGTGATGTTCTCCCGGGACGCCTTCGCCCGCAGGATGGCCACGCGCGTCTCCAGGTCGGGTGCCTGGATGTCGGTCACCAGACCCATGTTGAAGCGGGAGACGAGGCGTTCCTCGATCTTGGCGATGTCCCGGGGCGGGCGGTCGCTGGTGACGACGATCTGCTTGCGCGAGTCGTGGAGCGTGTTGAATGTGTGGAAGAACTCCTCCTGCGTGGCGTCTCTTCCGGAGAGGAACTGGATGTCATCCAGGAGCAGGAGATCGAGATTGCGATACTTGCGTCTGAAGTCGAGGGTGCGCCCGGCGGTGATCGACTGGATCATCTCGTTCATGAAGCGCTCGGAGGGGGCGTAGTAGACTCGCGCCTGGGGATTCTGGTCGAGGACGACCTGGCCGATGGACTGCATCAAGTGAGTCTTGCCGAGCCCGGTGCCGCCGTAGATGAACAGCGGGTTGTACACTCCGCCCGGGTCGCGGGAGACTGCCTGGGACGCGGCATGGGCGAACTCGTTGCTCTTGCCGACGACGAAGGTGTCGAATGTGAAACGCGGGTAGAGGTTGTGGGTCCAGCGCATGGGCGCGGCGGGGGGCGGCACCGGAGCGGGCCGGGGGACCTCGACGGGCTCGAGCTGGGCCTGCTCCGGGCTGTAGTAGGTGTGGCTGACGACGAAGTGGACCTTCGGCCGGCGCCCCATCTGGCTGTGGAGAACGTCCTGCAAAATCGGCAGGTTGTGCTCCTCGAACCAGTCCCCGAAGAAGGGATTGGGCACCTGGAGGACGAGTTTCTCGGGCTCGAAGCTCACCACCTGGATCGGTTCGAACCAGGTCTGGAACTTCTGCGGGCTGACTCGTTTGCGGACTTCATCGAGGATCTCGGACCAGGTCCCCTGAGCTTCCGAAGTGCCCACCGATACCCCCAGGAGGAGCGGCCGCGGTTATCCACAAGGATATCCACAGTCGCTCGACATCCATGCCCGTGGGCGCATTGAAGGCCGTCCAAGGAAGGAACAGCAATCAGGGCAGGCTCATAGCAGCGGGGCGAATCCGTCGCCATTCTGGTATGAGTTTGTCCTGGTTGAAGTTGAGAGGCACCTCGTCCCGGCCGCCAGCGCGCACCCCCAGGAGACCCCGAATCGCCGACCCGCCCCAGGTGCTGTAGTTTCATCGAGCTCGACCCAACCCCTCGAACGGGGCCGGGGCGGTTACTAACAGCGCATCGCTCGAACGCCTGCGGATGCTAGCACTCTGTGCAGAGAGGTCACAAGACCCAAAATGGGGCGCCCTCGCCAACCCCGCAACGCACTACAAGACAATCGGATGCGTCTATGCTTCCGGGCGACCTGCCGGCTGGGGAGGAGCGTGGAAATCTGCGTTGACCCCCGGGCACCGCTTTGCCTATCATCACCCGGTTCGGTTCTGCCCTGAAGAAGCATGCTCGGGGATGTGAATTGTTGTCGCCCAGCCCACCCGCAGCGACGGCCGGCGATCCATCCGCGGGGTGCCGGGACTGCGAGCGCCGACAGAGAGTATCAGGCATCGACGCGCATCGACTCGGCGGCGCACGACCCCAGCGAGTCATGGAGGGAGTAGGCAGTGAAGCGTACCTATCAGCCCCACAATCGGCGTCGTCGCCGGTCGCACGGCTTCCGCAGGC
>VGIY01000049.1 GCA_016867695.1 Candidatus Eiseniibacteriota bacterium
TGAGTCGAGCCTGGAGGCGGAGAGCGGCTCGCCCTCGAGCACTTCCATGACCGCGCCCGGTCCGTCGGGAGGGCTCCAGGGCAGGTCCAGCAGGGCCGGCGCCACTCCGGGCGGCGCCGCCAGCAGGATGGCCGCCTCATGGAGGATCTGCTCGGCCGGGCCTCCCTTGACGACCACTCGTCCTCCGGTGAGCCGGTCGCGGCAGAGACGCACCGAACGGCCCTCTCGCCTGGCCAGCTCGCGCAGGGGCTCGTATCGCGGTCGGGCCGTCAAGCGACCTCCTCGGCGTCTCCGGAGGGCTCCGGCGATTGCACCATGAAGTGCACCATGTGCACCACGCATTGTGCAGTGCGCACCATCCATGGTGCACTACTCGGGGCCGACTGGCAAGGGGATAGAACCGGCCGACTCCCCCGTCGCCGGACGGAAGAGGGCACCCCGGGACCCTCGGCGGGGGGCGGAGGATCCGATCGATCTCCTAGCGCGCGAGTACCTTGGCGATGCGCGGCAGCATCCAGTCGATCTCCTCGCGCTCGATGACCAGCGGCGGGGCGAAGCGGATCACCTGGTCGTGGGTCTCCTTGGCCAGGATCCCCTCCTCTCGCAGCGCCTCGCAGTAGGGCCGGGCGGATCCCGCTTCCTTCCTTATGACGACGCCGACAAGCAGGCCCCTGCCGCGCACCTCGGCCACGGCGGGCGAGGCGATGCGGCGCAGCTCGCCCATGAAGTAGGCTCCCAGCTCGTCGGACCTCTCCGCCAGGCGCTCGTCGCGGACGACGCGCAGCGCGGCGCGGGCCACTGCGGCCGCCAGCGGGTTGCCCCCGAAGGTCGAGCCGTGCGAGCCGGGGTCGAAGACGCCGAGGATCTCACGCGAGGCGCAGACGGCGGAGACGGGATAGACGCCTCCCCCGAGGGCCTTGCCGAGGATCAACATGTCGGGCCGGACATCCTCGTGGTCGCAGCAGAAGCGACGGCCCGTCCGCCCGAAGCCGGTCTGGATCTCGTCGTCCATGAAGAGGACGCGCTCGCGACGGCAGATCTCGAGCGCGCCGCGCAGATAGCCTGGCGGGGGAACGATCACGCCTCCCTCGCCCTGGATGGGCTCGAACAGGAAGCCGACCGTGTGCGCGGTGACGGCGCCGCGCAGGGCCTCGAGGTCGCCGTAAGGGATGATCTTGAAGCCCGGCGTGAAGGGCCCGAACCCGGCTCGATAGGACTCCTCCGGAGAGAAGCTGATCACCGTCGTCGTCCGGCCGTGGAAATTGCCGTCGCAGACGATGATCTCGGCCTGGTCTCGAGGCACGCCCTTGACCCGGTAGCCCCATCGCCGGGCCGCCTTGATCGCCGTCTCGACCGCCTCGGCCCCCGTGTTCATCGGCAGCGCCTGGTCCATGCCTGTGTAGGCGCACAGCTCCTGGAGGAAGGGCCCCATCTCGGCGTTGTGGAAGGCGCGGGAGGTGAGCGTGACCTTCTGCGCCTGCTCGACCAGCGCCCGGATGATCGCCGGGTGGCGGTGCCCCTGGTTCAGCGCGGAGTAGGCCGACAGGCAGTCGAGGTATCTCCGGCCGTCGGCGTCCCAGACCCAGACCCGCTCGGCGCGTTCGATGGCCACGTCGAGGGGATGGTAGTTGCGGGCGCTGTAGGTCTCGGCGAGCCGGATCATCTCGGCGCCGCGGGAGGCAGGTGCGGTCTTCTCGATCGGGGTCGGCATGGCCATGCTCCTCCGGGCCCCGTGGGCCGATCGGTTCGGGTCTCGCGCCAAGCGGCGCGAAAGGGCAACGGAGGAGTGTAGCACGAGTCCGCGCGAGGGAGTAGGTCCCACAGGGAGCAGGTCCCAGGGGGAGCAGGTCCCAAGGGGAGCAGGTCCCAGGGGGAGCAGGTCCCAGGGGGAGCAGGTCCCACAGGGAGCAGGTCCCAAGGAGAGCGGGTCCCGCGACCGCCCGGATCCACCGCCTCCGATCGCGGCGACGCCGGAGCACGCTCAGCGGAGGGCTGCTTCCGTCCTCCCCGCGATCGGTCGCGCCCGGCGTGGCTCAGCGCAGGAAGCGGGCGCGCAGGATCTCCGCCGTGCGGGCCGAGTCGGGGCGGTGCGCTGCCAGGCCGATCGCGCTCATGGCGATCAGGGCGATGAAGACGCCCGTCTCGCCGCCGAGGATGCGGTCGACGACGCCGAGCAGCGCGGGGATCTCCAGGATGCCCCAGAGGAGCACGTGGCCGAGAATGACCCGGCTGACGAACTCCCTGGCCGCGGCGGCCCGGTCGTGCGCCCACCGGCCGGGCGGCGCCCCCCCGGGGCCGCCGGCGGCCGACTCCGCCCGGAGCGAGGCCGCGTCGCTGCGCTCGACGCGGCGGGCGAGGCGCCGCGGGTCGAGGAGGGCGGGGCGGAGCCGGAACGAGGCGTAGAGCGAGGCGATGCCTGCCGCCAGGAAGGCGTACCGCCAGGCGGGCCATGGCGCCTCGGGGTCCGACCCGCCCGCGGACGGCCCGCCGGCGCCGGGAACGGACATCAGCAGGAAGAGGACGAGATAGACCAGGACGGCAAAGGCAAAGCCGGCGTAGAGGATCCAGAGCGTGCGGTCGACCGCCCGGGAGATCTCGGCCAGAGGGTCTCCGCCGCCCGGCTCGTCCGGCGTCTCGCGGTGCACGGGCATGGCCGGCGGCCTACTCGGGCAGCGGCGAAGTCTTCGCCTCGGCCCCCGCCCCCGCGTCGTCGGCGCCGGAGGAACGGCCCGGGCGATTGGCGCGGGCCGCCTCGCTCTGCTCGCGCATGGCCTCGCGCTTCAGCAGCGTGCTCTCGTTCTTGGCGTCGTTGATACGCTTCAGCAGGTTCGCGTCCTCGGGCATCTTCTCCGTCAGGACCACGTTCTGCCCGCCGAAGTCGACCACGCGACCCTCGGGGGAGACGATGAGCTGCGTCGAAGCGACCGTCTGCCCGCGCGTTCCGGACCGGTTGAGGACCGCCGAACGCCCGACCTGCTTGGGGGTGACGTCCTGGCGGGGCTGGTAGCCGCCGAGGATGGCATCGACGCCCTGCAGCAGGCTGGCGAACTGCTCCATGGCGTCGTTGTCGATCTCAGCCAGCAGCACGATCACTTCAGCCCCGCCGGTCTGCCGCAGCCAGTCCACCATGCGCTGCGTCGTCTCCAGGGGCGGCAGCAGGCGCAGGGTGTCCTTGTGCCTGGCGACCGTGCTCGGTGGAAGCTGGTTCTCGGACGTGACGCTGACCACTCCGACGTTCACGCCGTTGACCTTCACGACGCGGTACTTCTCGCCGATCGGGACCCAGTCGCCCTGGACCAGGTGCTCGACGTTCGTCGTCACGAGCGGCAGCGGGGACTCCCGCAGCCACTCCTGGACGAGGTCCCATTGCAGGAACTCCTCCTTGCCCAGCCCCACGGCGTGGTAGCCGGAGCGCCGGAACTCCTCCCAGACCAGGCGGCTGAGCGGGAGACTGCGCTCGCGGTCGCGATGCAGGAAGTCCCCGCTGTCGACGAGCAGGATCGGAGCGCCCTGTCTGCGCAGCGAATCGATGAAGGCGGCCCGCCGGGCCAACCCGCCCTTGCGGCCGTGTCAGCCGCAGGGCTCGACTTCGCCCTGGAAGCAGCTCTGCGAGAGAAGCCGCACCTCGACATTGGTGGGCCTCTGCTTCGCGCCCCCCGAACTGAAGAAGGCGCCGGCGCTCGCCCCGGCCACGGTGGCGGCGCAGGCGAGACCCAGCAGCCACAGGGATCGTCTGGTCATGACCATGCCTCCCGAGGTTGTTTCCCAACCCTAGTAACGCTATCGGCTGGATCGGTTCCTTGGCAAGGCGCTTTCCTTCAGGCGCTTTCCCTCAAGCGATAGGCCCGCACACCCAGCCCCAGGCCCTCGGCGTGGCGCAGCTGCACCTCCGGGTCGACCTCCGGCCAGGCGGTCCTGAAGGGATCGCCCCCCGCGGAGGCCCGCAGGAGGTCGATGGAGGCCTGATCCAGCGCCACCGGGTCGGAGGAGGCGGCGATCCCGACCTCCGGGGCGATCACCTCGGGGGCCGCCCCCAGGCAGTCGCAATGCTTGGTCACCTGGTGGAGCAGATTGACGAAGACGGCCCGGCCGGAGAGCGCGGCGACGATCGCCGCCGCATACTCGGCCATCCGCTCCTGGACGCGCTCCGATCCGCTGTTCCAGTCTATGCCCACGGCCCCGTCGGGGCAGACCGCCAGGCACTCCGCGCATCCGGTGCAGAGCCGGGTGTCGATGAGCGCCGATTGCGGGCCGAGGGTGATCGCGCTTGCGGCGCAGGCGGCAACGCAGCGGCCGCACAGCGTGCAGCGTTCGCCGCGCACGACCGGGCTCACGCTGGAGTGCATCTCCAGCTTGCCCGATCGGCTGGCCAGCCCCATGGAGATGTTCTTGATCGCCCCGCCGAAGCCAGTCAGCAGGTGCCCGGTGACGTGGCCGAGGCCCACCAGGTAGTCCATGTCGCGGACGACGGGAGAGAGACGGGCCCGCTTCCGGGACCCTGTGGAGACCGGCGCGCTCCACTCCTCGCGGCCGAGGAGACCGTCGCCCAGGAGGATCGGCGCGCCGATCTGCTCGGCGCCGAAGCCATGCTCGCGGGCGAGCTCGAGGTGGTCGACGCTGTTCTTGCGCCGGCCGCTGTAGAGCGTGTTGGTCTCGGTCAGGAAGGGGCGCGCACCCCGCTCGCGGAGCGCCGAGACGATCTCGCGCACGAGCGGCGGTGGAGGGTAGCCGGTGTTGCCCTCCTCCCCGAAGGTGAGCTTGACCCCGGCGAGTAGCCCGGACCCCACGCCGGCGAAGAGGTCGATCTCGCGCAGGAAGAGGGCGGTCCGGCGGGCGACCGCCTCAACGTCCTTCCAGTCGGTGACGCGCAGAAGGTAGACTCGGGACTGCATGGACCGGCCTCTCTCCCTCCGGCGCCCGGACGCGGCCGCCGGCGCCTCCCCGGGGAACTCGCCCCCGCGGGAAGCGGTCACTCTAGGAGGATCGGGGCCGGACCGCAACCGGGAGTGCCCGCAGTGACCAGATCGACACCGAGTCGCGCAACCGCCCCGGGCCCGACGGCATCGTGGGTCCCGGCGCTCTGCCTGTGCCTCATGGCCCTGTCGACCTCGGCCGGCCCAGCGCAATCGACCCCCGAGGAGCCGCACAACTGCCGGCTCTGGGCGCTCATCGGGCACGACTACCCGGACACGCTGCTGCGCGAGCACCTCCAGACCGGATCGATCGCCAATCTGCGCCAGCTCGGCGCCGCCAACTACGACGGCTGGGGCTTCGCCTACACGCCGGGAGAGCGGCTCGGCCTGCCGATCAGCGGGCTGCTCTACCGCCGCGGCGGGCCGCGCGCGAATCACCCCCACGAGCCCGAGTACGACCGTACCGTCGCCGAACTGCGCGCGCTGCGGCCGACCGCGATCGTCGGACACGTCCGCCGCGGGACCTCGGGGCACTGGGGCATTCCCGACCCCCATCCGTTCCTTCACCCGCAGCCTTCCGAAAGGGCGATGGCCTTCGCCCACAACGGGAGCGTCAACGAGCTGGCCATGCTGGCGCTGCTGGGCGACTACACCGACACGCACCCGCTGGAGTACACGGTCGGCCTGCCCGGCAGCGGACCGATCGATTCCGAGCTGCTCTTCCTCTACCTGCTGAAGTACAAGGACGAGCATCCGGAGCTCGCCTCCTTCTCGGAGGCGATACCGCCCGCCATCGGCGAGGTGATGAGGGCGACGGGCAGCCACTCGCTCAACGTGACCATGACGCAGGGCGATACGCTGTACGCCGTCTCCGCCTTCGGTCTGAGCTACTATCCGCTGGCCGGTCGCGGAGATCCGCCGAGCCCTTACTGGGTCGTCGCCTCCCAGATCGTCGGCTCGGGCGCGGCCGGGTGGGGCACGATCCCCTCCGGCATGCTCGGCGTCTTCGCCCCCGAGGCGGCGCCGCGCTTCGTGCCGCTCGACGTGCCCCGCGGCAGGTCCGCGCCGGCGGCGGGCGCGTCGGCGACGCCCTCCTCGACCGCGCAGGCCGCCCCGTCCCGATCCGCCGCCGCCGCCGGCGGCCCGGAGGACCACGACGGCCGCTTCTGGGCGCTCGTCGGCGGCGGCTATCCCGCCTCGATGATCCAGGACCACCTGAGCCACGGGGCGATCCAGAACCTGAAGGCCCTGGGCGCGGCGAACCCGGACGGCTGGGGCCTGGGCTATGTGCCGCCCTCTCCCGCCGCCGCGCTGCTGACCGATCCGATCGTGCGCCGCGGCGGGCCGCGCGCCGGCCATCCGCACGCGCCCTTCTACGACCGCACGGTCAACGAGCTGCGCCTGCTCGGACCCCGAGCGGCGATCGGGCACGTGCGGCGGGGGACCAGCGGGCACCTGGGCATTCCGGGTCCGCATCCCTTCCTGCACCGGCATCCCCGCGACGGGCGGGGGCTGCTCTTCGCCCACGCCGGCTCGCTCGACGCGCTGGCGCTCGGGCTTCGGCTGGGAACCGACTACTTGGCTACGCACCCGCCCGACTACGGCTCCTCGACGAGCCTGCTCGATCTCAACCACATCGATGCCGAGCTCTACTTCCTCTACCTGCTCAAGCAGATCGAGGAGCGGCCCGATCTGCCCTTCGCCGAGGCGCTGCTCGAGGCGGTGCGCGCCGTCTCCCGCGACGACGAGGTGACCGACATGGATCCGCGCCTCAACTTCGCCATGACCGACGGCGACACGCTCTACGTCCTCAACTTCTACGGCCAGGGCAACGCCAACGCCGTCTGCTACTACCCTCCCCTGCCGCCCTCCGGGGGCGCGGCATCCCCCTTCTGGGTCGCCGCCTCCGAGTCCCTCGGCACCGTCTCCGGCTGGGCCGCGCTGCCGCCGCAGACGCTGGCGGTCTTCGTGCCCGGCGAGGCGCCGCGCCTGCTGCCGGTCGAGGAGCCGGTCGAGCCCCGCTTCTCCTTCGCCTGGATCGAGGTGACGGCTCTCGCCGACGACGACGGAGACGGCTACGCCTCCCGCTTCCAGGTCTGCGCCGACCCGAACGCCGACCAGGGCAGCTGGTCGGTGTCCATGACCCTCTTCGTCTCGCCGGCGGGCGAGGACGCCTGGCGGCAGCCGCTGAGCACGCGCTACAAGACGATCACCGGAGCGGGGCCCGACACGCTCTGCCTGACGCGCTACGCCGTCCCCGACACGCTGGGGCCGACGGAGTGGGACCTGCGCATCACCCTGACCGAGGGTTCCTCGGGCGACACGGTGCTCGTCGCGACGCCGCTCACGCACCCCGAGGGGGGACTCGGCGGGCTGAAGGTCGAGGGCGTGCTCCGGGACCAGCCGTCGGCGGGGCCGTCCGAGATCCGTTTCCGCCGCGTGGACGTGACCTCGGCGGTCGACCTCGATCAGGACGGCTACGCGCGGTCGTTCACGCTGGAGTGGGAGGCCGGCCTGATCGCGGCCGGCGGGTCAGCGGCCCGTCCAGCGCCCGGGCCCGACTCGGTCCTGGTGCGCGTGTACGCGCTGGCGTTGGCCGGCGGCGAGGAGACGACCGCCGGCGTCTCCGGCGAGCACTGGATCCGCGCCGCCGAGGAGGACTCGATCGCCCTGCCGATCACCGTTCCCGCCGGCCTGCCGGCGCGGGCTTGGGATCTGAGGCTCGACCTCTTCGTCGTCGGCCCCGACACGCTGGCCGCCGTAGCGGGGCCCGGCGAGTTCGCCGCGCTCGCCGGCATTCTCGTCGAGGGCGCCCTGTTCGACGATCCGTCCTCCCCGGACACGCTGGGGTTGATCGGCCTGCTGCCCAACCCGAGCGGCGCGCCGGTGATCGTGCGGCTCAGCATCCCGCCCGGGGGCGCGAGCGCCAGCCTGGAGGTGCGCGACGTGACCGGGCGGCGCGTTCGCGCCGGGCGGCCGGTCACGCTCGCCCATGGGCCGAGGGAGATCTCCTGGGACGGGAGGGACGACCGGGGCCGGCGACTCCCGGCGGGGATTTATCTCTGCACGATCCGCCTCGGGGAGCGGGAATACACGCGAAGAGTGGCGCTGATGAGATGACGGGAGGATGACGGGAGGGGCGCCGCGGCAGGCCGCCGGCGCCCTCTCCCCCTCCCGGGACCGCGGCTCACGACTGCTTCGGAGCCCGCACGAACTGGACCGCCAGCGCCGCGGCCAGGCACATGACGCCGGCGACGACGAAGGCCAGGCGGTAGTTGCCGACCGCGAAGGTCTTTTGGAGCGTCTGTCCCGCTTCCACGACCTCATAGGGGACCTTGCTCGCCACGCGCATCAGCCAGGCGGCGAGGAACGGCCCGAAGAGTCCCCCCGCGCCGTACGCCGAGAACATCCAGCCGTAGTTCACGCCGTAGTGGCGGGTGCCGTAGAAGTCCGCCGTGACCGCCGGGTAGAGGGCCAGGTAGCCGCCGAAGCAGAGACCGACCACGCCGATCCCGGTCAGGTAGAGGCCGTAGCCGCGCATCGAGTCGAGGAAGAGCATCGCCACGCCGCAGAGCAGGAACATGACGAAGAGCGTCGGTTTGCGGCCGATGATGTCGGAGATCTTGCCCCACAGGATCCGGCCCAGGGAGTTGAAGATCGCCAGGATCGAGACCGCCATGGCGCCCGCCGCGCTGATCGCGTTGAAGCTGGCGGCGTCGATCGGCGGGGCGAGCTCGCCGATCGCGAAGGACTGCCAGACGGGCGAGGCCTTCATGATCACCTGCAGCCCCGCCGTGCACCCGGCGAAGTAGGTGATCCAGAGCAGCCAGAAGCGCCCGGTCCTGAGCATCTCGCCCGGAGTGAAGTCGGCCTTGGCCGGCGCGCCCGCCCTGGGCGCCGGCGGCGTCCAGCCCGCGGGCACGTAGCCGGCCGGCGGATTGCGCAGGAACTGGGCCCCCAGCACGATGGCCACGAGGAAGAGGATCCCCAGGGTCATGAAGGTGTTGAAGACGCCCAGCTTGGGCAGGCCGAAGAGGTCGGCGCCGAGGAGCTGGTACTGACCGCCGGCGATGAGCGCCTTGGCCAGCGGGGCGAAGAAGAACGCGCCGGCTCCGAACCCGGCGACCGCCAGGCCGGTGATCAGCCCGCGCTTGTCGGGGAACCACTTGACGCAGGTGGCGATCGGGCAGACGTAGGCGACGCCGATGCCGATGCCGCCGAGCAGCGAGAAGGTGAACACTAGCCAGACGAGCGCCCCGTCCGGCCCGAAGCCGCCGGTGAAGCGCGCCAGGATGAGCCCCAGCCCGAGGATGATCCCGCCGGCGGTGGCGACGATGCGGGGCCCGAGCTTGTCCTGGAGCCGGCCGCCGAAGATCACCGCCGCGGCGAAGGCCGCCAGGACGATCTGGGCCGGCAGCGTCACATTCCCCTCGCTCCAGGTGGGGAAGACGGCCTTCAGCGGCGTCTGGAAGACGCTCCAGATGTAGACCGCGCCCAGGCTCACCTGGATGATGAGCGCGCCGACCACCACCCACCAGCGGTTCATGACCTTCTCTCTGTCCATGGCCACCCTTCCTCCCTCCGTCGTTCGGCGTGAGACCCGGCGAGGCGCAGTCCCCGTCCCGGCCGCCGGCGGCGGAACGAGGGAGCCTATGCCGGCAAGCGACAGGGGAGGGGGTCTTGCGACCGCCCTCCCCTGATGGATCCCTCCGGCGTCACCGAGCGTGCGCCTACTTGTCCTTCAGCTCGACCAGCTTCTCGACCACGTGGGGATCGGCCAGCGTGGAGGTGTCGCCGATCTCCTTGAACTCGCCCGAGGCGATCTTGCGCAGGATCCGGCGCATGATCTTGCCTGAGCGGGTCTTGGGCAGGCCGGGCGCCCAGTGGATGACGTCCGGCGCGGCGATCGGGCCGATCTCCTTGCGCACGTGGCCGACGAGCTCCTTCTTCAGCGCGTCGGTGTACTCCTCGCCGACATTCAGCGTGACGTAGGCGTAGATGCCCTCGCCCTTGATCGGGTGGGGGAAGCCGACGACCGCCGCCTCGGCCACCTTGGGGTGGGAGACGAGCGCGCTCTCGACCTCGGCCGTGCCCATGCGGTGTCCGGAGACGTTGATGACGTCGTCGACGCGGCCGGTGATCCAGTAGTAGCCGTCCTCGTCGCGGCGGCAGCCGTCGCCGGTGAAGTAGAGGCCGGGGAAGGCCGAGAAGTAGACCTCCTTGAAGCGCTGGTGCTGCCCGTAGACCGTGCGCATGATGCCGGGCCAGGGCTTCTTGATCGTCAGGATGCCGCCCGCGGCCCCCTCCAGCACCTTGCCCTTCTCGTCCATCACCAGCGGCTCGCAGCCGAAGTAGGGCAGCGTCGCCGAGCCCGGCTTCAGCGGGTGCGAGCCCGGCAGCGGGGTGATGAGGATCCCGCCCGTCTCGGTCTGCCACCAGGTGTCGACGATCGGGCAGCGGCCGTCTCCGACCACGTCGTGGTACCAGCGCCAGGCCTCGGGGTTGATCGGCTCGCCGACCGTGCCCAGCAGCCGCAGCGACTTGCGGCTGCGCTTGGTCACGTGCTCGTTGCCCTGGGCGGCGATGGCGCGGATGGCGGTCGGGGCGGTGTAGAAGATGTTGACCTTGTACTTGTCGACGACGTCCCAGAAGCGGCCGGCGTCGGGGTAGGTCGGGATGCCCTCGAACATGACCGAGGTGGCCCCGGCGCAGAGCGGGCCGTAGACGATGTAGGAGTGGCCGGTGACCCAGCCGATGTCGGCGGTGCACCAGAAGATGTCGTCGTCGTGGTAGTCGAAGATGTGCTTGAAGGTGTGCCAGGTGTAGATCATGTAGCCGCCGGTCGTGTGCAGCACGCCCTTGGGCTTGCCGGTCGAGCCGGAGGTATAGAGGATGAAGAGCGGGTCCTCGGCGTCCATCCACTCGACCGGGCAGTCGGCCGAGGCCTTGGCCATCTCCTCGTGCCACCAGGAGTCACGGCCCGCCTGCATGTCCGCCTGCATCCCGGGCACGCGCTCGGCGACGATGCAGGAGCGCACGGTGACGCCCTTCTGCTGAGCGATCTTCATGGCCTGATCGGCGGCCTCCTTCAGCGGGACAGCCTTGGCGCCGCGGTAGACGCCATTGGCCGTGATCACGATCTCGCACTTCGAGTCGAGGATGCGGTCGGCCAGCGAGTCGGCGCTGAAGCCGCCGAAGACGATCGAGTGCATGGCGCCGATGCGCGCGCAGGCGAGCATGGCGACGGGCAGCTCGAGGATCATCGGCATGTAGATCGAGACGCGGTCGCCCTTCTTGACGCCCTTGCTCTTGAGCACGTTGGCGAACTTGCAGACCTGCTCGTGGAGCTGGCGGTAGGTGATCGTCTTGTCCTCGCCGGGAGTGTTGCCCTCCCAGAAGAAGGCGATGCGGTCCCCGCGCGTCTTCAGGTGCCGGTCGAGCGCGTTGTAGCAGATGTTCGTGCGCCCGCCCTTGAACCACTCGATCCGGATGTCGTTGTGGAAGTCGTAGTTCAGGACCTGGTCCCACTTCTTCTCCCAGTGGAACTGCTCGGCGACCTCGCTCCAGAAGCCCTCGGGATCGGCGATGGAGCGCTCGTACAGCTTGCGGTACTCCTCGAGGCTCTTGATCCAGGCCCGCTGGCCCCACTCGGCCTTGGGATGGAAAACCTCACCCGTCATGGTCCCTGACATGTTCTCGTGCCTCCCCCTGATCGTGTGTCGATCGGCCGTCTCTACCCGCCGAAGCCTGCCTGGCCGGGACGCTCTCCGGAGCCGCTCGGAGGGGCCCGACCGCGCCCGCTCAGCTCTCCCGCAAGAGATCGTTCTGGGATGGAACCGGCTGCCGGACCGGCATCGGCTGCCCACGAAAAGCCAAAGCGGGGAGAATAGCCGACCCGGAGGCGGGGGTCAACCTCGAGCGCCGTCGGCGGGGATGCGCCTCGGGCGGGGGCCAGGGACAGGGCCAGGGAC
>VGIY01000050.1 GCA_016867695.1 Candidatus Eiseniibacteriota bacterium
CCCGACCAGGCCGGCGAGGCGGCCCTCGTTCCCGCCGGACATGGAGCCTATACGGTCACGCTGGACGCCGGAGTGTCGCTGGACGCGATCGAGCTGGCCAACGAAGCGGCGACGCTCGACCTGCGCGGCAGCCTTCACCTGGTCCAGCCGGCCGGTCTCGCCAACGCCGGGATGGTCGTGGCGGGCGCGAGCGGGATCACGCTCCACGGGGCCCTGGACAACGCACCGGGCGCGACGCTGCGGGTTCCGACCGCGATCTCCCTGTACCTGTCCGGCAGCGCCCAGAACGAAGGCTCGATCCGCGTCGGGTCGCTGCCCGCCTCGGGCCAGGCGCGGATCACGATCGGCAACTGGGGCTATCCCCTGGCGGGATCGGGCGAGATGGTCCTGCAGGCGGACGCGAGCATCGACGACGCCGTGCTCTCCATCTACTACGGGAGTCTGGCGCACGGCGCCGGGCACACCATCCGCGGCTCGGGGCGGATCGCTGCGATCGTGGACAACGCGGGCCTGATCGCCGCCGACGAGAACGGCAAGATGCTCCGGATCGGCGACTACAACCAGTCCAACAGCGGCACCTACCTGGCCACGAACGGCGGGATCCTGAAAGTCGCCGGCATCACCCTGACCCAGACGGAGACGGGAACGGTCCTCGCCGACGGCGGCCGCGCGATCATCGAGGGTGGCCAGGTCAACGGCGGCCGCTTCGCGACCGCCGGCGCGGGCGCCTGCGAATGGGCGGCCAGCGTGATGATGAACGGGGTCACGAACCTGGGCGACTCCCGGGTGCCGTCGGGGCAGGGCGTCTACGTCACCGGCGGACTGACGAACGATGGGACCGTGACGATCAACCCCGAGTCGGCGGACCCCGACGCGGTGGTCTACTTCTACGGTTACGACCAGCCGCTGCAGGGGAGCGGCGAGATCGTCCTCCAGGCGGGCGCGACCGACGTCAACGACGCCCGCATCGTCGCCTACTGGGGCTCGTTCGTTCAGGCTGCCGACCACACGATCCGCGGCAGCGGCCACATCGGCGTCCCGCTGACCAATCATGGCCTGATCTGCGCCGACGCGAGCGGGAGGACGCTCGTTCTGGGCGAGTACGGGATCGCCAATCAGGGACTGCTCCAGGCGATCGCCGACGGCCGGCTCAGAGTGGCCACAACGGTCACCCAGTCGGGCGCCGGGCGCATCCTGGCCGACGGGGGCGCGGTGACGCTCGCCTCCCAGGTGACCGGCGGGCGGATCGAGGCCTCGCCCGGCTCGGCGGTCGAGTGCCATTCCGGGGCCCGGATCTCGAACGCCGTCTTCGCCGGGCAGGCGAAGATCCCGGGCGGGCAGGGACCGGAGCTCGCCGGGGCGACGACGATCAACGAGGGACGGATCACGATCAACTCGGACGCCAGCGCGGCCAACGCTCTTCTCTACATCAGCGCCTGGAGCCACGAGCTGGGGGGCGACGGCGAGATCCTCATGCAGACGACCGGCAGCGACATCTACGACGCCCGGCTCCTCCCCTACTGGGGGAGCCTGATCCAGGCAGCCGAGCACACGATCCGCGGAGAGGGGTCGGTGGAGGTCGGTCTGGTCAATCGCGGGACGGTGCTGGCCGATGCGGCCGGGCGCGAGCTCGTGCTCCACGATCAGTCCAAGACCAACCAGGGGTGGATGCGCGCCCAGGACGGAGGCCGGCTGTCGATCTCGACCACCTTCACGAACCAGGGCGCCTGCGAGGCCGCGAGCGGCGGGACGCTGCGCGCGGCCGGGAACCTGTCGAACTACGGCGCGGGCGTTCTCTCGGGGGGCGAGTGGCTCGTGCGCCCCGGGGGCACGATGCGCCTGATCGGCGCGGCCATCCAGAGGCTGAACGCGCGGGTCCTGCTGGAGGGGCCGAACGCGAACCTCTACCAGGACGACGCGACGACGCCGGCGCTCGCCCCGCTCGTGGAGATCCGCAACGGCGGCGTTCTCGAGCTCGCCGGCGGGACCGACCTGTCGACGCCGGGGGCGCTCACCGTGTCGCACGGGCAGCTGATCGTCGGGGCCGGATCGACGCTGTCGGTCCCGGGGCTCTTCACGATGACCGGCATCGCCGAGGCCGACTCGGGCCGCGTGCGCGTCGACGGAGTGCTGGCCGCTGCCGGCGGCCCGGTGACAATCGCCGGGGGGCGGCTGCGCGGGACCGGGACGGTGCAGAACGCCGTGCACTGCGGCGGCGGCGTGCAGCCGGGCTCGCCGGCCGGGATCCTGACGATCGCCGGCGACTACACGCAGACCGAGGGAGCGACCTGCTACATCGATCTGGCCGGCGTCGCCCCCGGCCAGTACGGGCGGCTGGCGGTCGCCGGCCAGGCGACGCTCGCCGGGCGGCTGATCGTCAAGTCGGTCGAGGGCTTCGTGCCCGAGCCGGGGCAGGTCTACACGATCCTCACCTGCGCCTCCCGCGTCGGGCAGTTCACGCTGGAGACGGGGTGCCCCGGCGAGGGGCGGCAGTACACGACGCACTACCACCCCGACCGGGTCGAGATCGAGATCTACGCCGACGCGAGCGCGGCGCCCGATCCGCTCGCCGACGGGGGCGGGGACGGCGGCGCGGCATCTGCAGGCGCCGAGCAGGGCGGATCGACGACCGGCGGGAGCGGAGAGATCGGGGCGCGGACGCCCGGCTCGGAGATCCCCGCGGCGATCTCGCTCAGCGCCCTTGCGCGGGGGGACGGGCGGGTGATGCTCGCCCTGGCGCTGCCCGAGGCGGCCGAGGTCGAGGTCAGCCTCTTCGACTTCAGCGGCCGGCGCGTGGCGCTCCTCCGCGAGGGGCTCGAGTCGCTCGGCCTGCACACCTACACGTGGGACGGCGCGGCGAGCGGCGGCGTGCCCTGCCCGAGCGGAGTCTACTTCGCCCGGGCGCGCGTGCGCGCGGGCACGGGTGTCGTCGATCGCGGCGCGCGCGTGCTGCTCGTCCGCTGATGTCTGGCGGGCGCGGAGCAGACCTCTAGACGGCCGGCCGAGCGGCGAGCGACGACTGGCCGGCCGTCGCGTTCCTGGTTGCGGCAGCGCACGGACCGCCGTCGGAGCCGTCGGTCTGGTCGGCCGGGCGGGCGCGCCCCCGCGCCGTGGGCCGGGCGCCCAGCTGGGCCGCCTCGTCGGCCAGCGCGCGCATCTCGGCCGAGGGGAGGACGCCCAGCTCGCGGATCATCATCCGCTCGTAGGCCTGATACGCGGCCAGCGCCTCGCGGCGATGTCCCAGGCGCAGGTGGGCGCGCACGATCCCCGCGGCGATCGCCTCGTCGTAGGGATCGAGGGTCGTCGCCCGGCGGCCGTAGAGGAGCCACTCTTCCCACCGCCCGGCCCGTGCCTCGCTCTCCAGAAGGCGGCGGAGCGCCCGCAGCAACCTGTCGCGCAACTCCTCGCGCTCGGCCACGGCGAACTCCTCGTAGGGGCTCTGGGCCAGGAAGTCGCCACGGTAGAGCCCGATCGCCTGCTTGAGCTTCTCTTCGGCGGGCGAGCGAACGCCCCGCTCGCTCAGCGCCTCCGCCTCCGCCAGACCTCGCTCGAAGGCTTCGACGTCGTAGGCGTAGCCCTCGCCCGGCTGCAGGCGGAAGGCCTCGTCCCGGCAGACGATGTAGTGGGAGTGGCCGGCGCGATCGCGGTCGGGCTCGAGGAGGGCGCGCAGGATGTGCACGCTCTGGCGCAGGTTGTTGTGGGCGCGGTCGGGATCGGCGTCGGGCCAGAGCGCCTCCAGGATCTGATCCCGCGGCGCCCAGCGGAAGCGATGCGCCAGCAGCAGCTCGAAGAGCCGCCGCGCCCGCCGCGAGCGCCAATCGGCGTGGGCGAGGACGCGATCGCCGACCCGCACGACGAGCGGCCCGAGGGCCTCGATGCTGAGAGGCACCGCGGGCGAGCGGCCGAGGTCCTCCACGGCACGCGAGGCTAGCCTGCCGATCGCCGTCTTGCTCGAGGCCAGGTCGTCGAGCGCGGCCCGGGAGCCCCGGCCGCCGATCCGCGAGAGGAGCTCGATCGCCTGGGAGCGCACCCGCTCCGGAGCCGAGCGCGCGAGCTCGGCCAGCGGGGGCACGGCTTTTTCTCCGAGCCGGAGCAGGAGCGCCCGTGCCCGCTCCGGCTCGACGCCCTCGGCGAGCGCCCGCGCGGCGACCAGGGCGCCGCGATCCGGCTCCAGGATCTCGAAGAGGAAGTCGTGCCCCAACCGGCCCGTGCCCAGCAGCAGCTCGCGCAGCGTGCGGCGCGCCTCGGTCGCGGGCACGTCGCCGCTCGCCAGCCGCAGGAGCAAGAGGCGATGGAGCTCGTAGGCCGCCCCGATGCGCCGGAAGATCTCTTCGGCGCGGCTCCACTGGCGCGACGCCGGGCGGGGGCGTGCATCGCGCTCGGCCAGCCCCAGCAGCGCGCGGCACTGCCCCTCCTGCAGGGCGTCCTCCTGCGCGCGCGCGATGCGCAGCGCTTCCGCCGCCAGCACGGCGGCGCGGGACGGGTCGCCCTCGACGAGGGCCAGCTCGACGCGCCCGAGGCGCGGGTAGAGCACCAGGTCGGTCTCTCCCGCCTGGTCGCCGAACTGCTGCGCCTGATCGAGGTGCTGCCGGGCCGCCGAGAGGTCGCCGGCGAGCAGCGCGCAGCGGCCGAGCACCTGGCGGCAGAAGGCCGCGGCGTGCCGGTGTTGGAACGCGGTCGCCAGGCGCAGGCCCTCGGTGGCCAGCTCGCGGGCTTCGCGCGCCTCCCCGGCGGCCGCCGTGACGAAGGCGAGCACGCCAACGGCGCGGCTGACCTCGACCGCGTCGCCCGCGCGTCGAGCCCCGACGAGGGCGCGTCTGGCGGCCGCCTTGGCCCGGGCGAACTCGCCGCGCGGGTAGTAGACATTGGCCGCCAGCAGGTAGGCGATGCGGATCAGGGGCAGGTCGGACCGGCGGCGCTCGAAGAGGGCGGCGGCCTCGTTGAGATGGCGCTCGCCCTCGGCCAGCCGCCCCTGCTCGCAGGCGGCGACGCCGAGCAGCAGCAGGATCTCGCCGCGCCGCGGGTCCGCGCGCCGGCCCAGCTCCCGCAGGGCGCGCCGGCAGAGCGCCGTGCCGGTCTCGTACTCGCCGCGGCGGAGCCTCAGACTGGCCATCCGCCGCAGCAGCTCGGCGCGCTCGGCGCCGCGGGGCAGCCGGCGAACCAGCCGGTCGTAGATCGACTCCGCCTCCCTCCACTGGCCCTGGTAGTCGCGCAACCGGCCGAGCACGCGCAGCGCCGCGGGCCGGCGCCGGAACTGGTCGTCGGGCAGCCCGTCGAAGGCGCGCTCGACGGCGGCGTGCTGGCCCGCCTCGAGCAGCCCGTCGCCGCCGCGCTCGATCAGGCGCAGCGCCTCCTGGTGATCTCCGGCGTCGGCGTGGAGGGCGACCGCGTCGGCCAGGGATCCCCCCTCGGCCAGCGCGGCCGCCGCCCGGCGGTGGAGACGGCGCAGCTCAGTCGCGGGCGTCCGCTGCTCCAGCTGGCGGCGCAGGAAGTCCCGGAAGAGGTGATGATAGCGGTACTGGCGGCGCTCCCCGTCGACGGGGAAGGTGAAGAGCTGGCGCCGGGCGAGCTCCTCCAGCGTCCGCCCGCTGTGGCGGATGCCGAGCAGACGATTGCAGAGCCTGACCTCCAGGCGGGGCAGCAGGGCCGAGCGGCGCAGGAAGTCGCGCGTGCGCGGGCAGAGCCCGGCGACGACCTCCTCGGCGAAGTAGTCGAACCATCGCTCTCCGGAGGCGGAAACCTGTTCGAGGGCTCGGGAGACGGTTTCCGGGGAGCCGTCGGGCAGGCTCTGCAGGAAGAGCTCGATGCCCACGGCCCAGCCCTCGGTGAGCTCGGCGAGGCGGTGCGCGCTGTCCCCCGCGAGCCTCGTGCCGGGAAAGCGCCGCTCGAAGAGCTGCGCCGTTTCCTCGGCCGTGAAGCTGAGATCGGCCGCGCCGATGCGCGCGGCTTGTCCGGCCGCCTTGAGCCGCGTGGCGGGGATCGCCAGGGGCTCGCGAGCCGAGATCACGAGCGTGGCCGTCGCGGGCAGGAAGCGCACCAGCCGTTCGATCCACTGGAGAACCTGCGGCGCCCCGGCGAGGGTGTGAGCATCGTCGAGCATGATGAGCGCGGGCGGCGGCGCGTCGTGGAGATAGCCGATCGCCCGCGCCAGGGCCTCCTCGGCGCCGGGAGAAACGGCTCCGGGATCGGGCCGGGCCGTCCGCCCGCCCGATGGGGCCGAGGCGAGACCGCGAAGTCCGTCGAGCAGGTAGGCGCAGAAGGTCTCCGGATCGGCATCCTGTCCGTCCAGGGAGTACCAGAGGAGACCTCCCGGGTGGCGGCGCGCCTGGTCGGCCAGGAAGAGGGTCTTGCCGAAGCCGGCTCCGGCGGTGACGGCGACCAGACGGCCGGCGGACCACTCGGGCCAGCGTCGGTCGAGCCGCGGGCGGGACAGGTACGCGGCCGGCACCGGTGGCGCGGTCAGCTTCGAGGCAATGATCGGAATCGCCATTCGCGGCCGGCTCTCCCCGCATCGGCAAGGTGCTCGTCTGTGTGTCCGCCGGTCGTACGGGCTGCCCTGCGCGGCGCCCGGTGGAACCGGGGCTCGCCGCTCGGCGGGCGCCACGCACAAGGATACACTGCGTGCGCTCCGCTTCGCAACGGGCCCGTCCCGACTTCCGCGCCTCAGTTCGCGCTGCCCATCAACGCCCCCGGCCCGAATGACGGCGCTCCCGCTCGCGACGGCTTCCCCCGCTCTCGGCCACCATACGCTCCGCCGGCACGCTCCGCCGGTGCGCTGTCGCCCCCCGGCGCGATCGTGTATGCTGCCCCACCGTAGACAGCCGGCCCCTGTCCGGGCTGCCCGTCCGCGCGACCGGGGCCGGCGACCTCGTCCAGGGAGGGCCCATGATGCGCTCGCTCGTCCGCCTCCTGCCGCCCATCTCCGGCATCCTGCTTGCCGTGGCCGGGCTCTGCGCCGCGATCGTTCCCTGCGCCGCGGCGGAGACGCTCCGGACGCCGCCCGACCTCCTCTCGGTGATGGGGGCCGAGCTCGAGCGCTCGCTGGAGAGCTTCTCCGGCGCGCCCGGCGCGCCGCTCTACTTCCTCCAGTACGCGGTCACCGAGACCCACGAGACGATGCTCGGCGCGAGCGACGGCGGCCTCAAGGCGCCGCAGACCACGCGCCGCCGCTACCTCGATGTCGACCTGCGCGTGGGCGACATGCATCTGGACAACACCCACGAGATCCGGGGCGCCGGCTGGGACGACAGCTACAATCGGCGGCTGATCGACTTCCCCGTGGAGGACGACCCGGCGGCGGTCCGCGCCGTGCTCTGGAACGAGACGGAGTATCGCTATCGGCGCGCCCAGGAGCGCTACACCAGGGTGCTCGCCAACCGGCAGGTCAAGGTCGAGGAGACCGATCTCTCCGACGACTTCACGCCCGGCGAACCGATCCGCGACCGGGAAACCTTCCGGCCCACGCTCATCGACCGCTCCTACTGGCAGGGGGTCCTCTCCCGCGTGGGGGGAGTCCTGGCGGACCAGGACTTCGTGATCGAGTCGAGCGCCACGCTGTCCCTGCGCGACCGCGCCACCTACATGGTCAACAGCGAGGGCAGCCGGCTGGAGCATGGCCAGCGCTACCTGCGCGTCGGCCTGAGCGTCCGCGGACTGGCGGCCGACGGCATGGAGCTCGATCGCTACGCCGCCTTCGACGCCCGCGCGCCCGAAGGGCTGCCCGACGAGGCGACCCTGCTCGCCGACGCCCGCCGGCTGGTCGGCGAGCTGCGCGCGCTCATCGACGCGCCGGTGGTCGAGCCCTACATCGGTCCGGCGATCCTGCGCGCGCAGGCCTGCGGCGTCTTCTTCCACGAGATCTTCGGGCATCGCATCGAGGGCCATCGCCAGAAGAGCGAGAGCGAAGGGCAGACCTTCACGAAGAAGGTGAGCCAGCCGATCCTGCCCGACTTCATCAGCGTCTACGACGACCCGACGCTGGAGCGCTTCGGCGCGATCGACCTGCGGGGCCACTACCGCTACGACGACGAGGGCACTCCCGCGCAGCGCGTGACGGTGGTCGATCGCGGGGTCCTGCGGGAGTTCCTGACCACCCGGTCGCCGATCGAGGGCTTTCCGCGCAGCAACGGCCACGCCCGCCGCGAGCACGGCTACGCGCCCGTCTCGCGCCAGGGCAACCTGATCGTCGCCTCGGAGCGCAGCGTGCCCTACGAGAGGCTGCGGGAGATGCTGATCGAGGAGTGCCGGCGCCAGGGCAAGCCCTACGGGCTGGTCTTCGAGAGCATCTCGGGCGGCTTCACCATGACCGGTAGGGGCGGCCCGCAGGCCTTCAAGGTCCTGCCGCTCTACGTGCTGCGCGTCTACACCGACGAGCGCCCGGACGAGGTCGTGCGCGGCGTCGACATCGTCGGCACGCCGCTGACCAGCTTCAACAAGATCCTCATGGCGGCCGACGACGACGACGTCTTCAACGGCACCTGCGGGGCGGAGTCGGGAGGCGTGCCCGTCTCGGCCGTCTCGCCCAGTCTGCTCGTCTCGGAGATCGAGGTCGAGAAGCGCCACAAGAGCCAGGAGAAGCCGCCGATCCTGCCCGCCGTCCGCGGTCTGGTCGAGCCGTCGCCTGGGGGAGTCGCCGGCGGCGGCCAGGGGAGCGGCGATCCGGTCTTCCGGGCCATGGAGGACGAGCTCGATCGCTCGCTGCGCGAACTCGTCCTCCCGGACATGCCGCGGCCCTACTTCCTCGCCTATCGGCTGCAGGACACCGAGACGGCGACCGTCTCGCTCCGCTACGGGGCGCTCGTGCGGGCCGACACCAGCCGTTCGCGCGCCCTGGCGGTCGAGGTGCGCACCGGGGAGCCGGCCTTCGACAACAGCGGCTTCGTCGGCTCGTGGCGCGACCTCTACGACCGGCGGCGCGAGCTGCCCGACGAGAACGACTACGCCGGCCTGCGCCATCGCCTCTGGCTGCAGACCGACGAGGCGTACAAGCAGGCGCTGGAGAAGCTCTCCGGCAAGCGCGCCTATCTCGAGACGCGCCCGGCCCAGGACACGATCCCCGACTTCGCGCCGGCGGCGCCTTGGGTTCACGCCGAGGCGCCGCAGAGCCTGCGGCTGGATCCCGCAGCCTGGGGCCAGCGCCTGCGCGAAGTGGCGGATGTCCTGCGCGAGTGCCCCGGGCTGCAGGACTGGAACGTGACCCTTGTCGCCCGGGCGCAGAATCAGCGCTACCTGAACTCCGAGGGGAGCCGGCACCTCAAGGCGGCCCGCCACGACCAGGTGCAGATCGCGGTCACGGGCCAGGCGGCCGACGGGCAGCGCCTGACAGCCGCGCGCCAGTTCATGGTCGCCGGAGGCGACCCGCTGCCCCCGGTCGAGACCCTGCGCGCCGAGGCGCGCGCCCTGGCGGAGGCGTTGCAGGCGATGCTCCGCGCGCCGGCGCTCGAGGACTACGCCGGACCGGTGCTCTTCGACGGCGATGCCGCCGCGCAGTTCATCGCCCAGCTCTTCGCCAACCAGATCACGCCCCCCCGGCGCCCGATCGTCACCGACGACTGGCTTCGCCAGCGCCTCGGCCCCGAGCCCAAGCTGGCCGGACGGCTGCAGCGCCGCGTCCTGCCGCCGGAGATCACGATCAGCGACGATCCGCTGCGCGCGGAGTGGCAGGGGAGGCGCCTGGCGGGCGCCATGGCCGTCGACGACGAGGGCGTGCGCGGCGAGCCGATCCGGCTCGTCGAGGCGGGCCGGCTGCTGACGCTGCCGATGACGCGCCAGCCGACGAAGCGCATCGCCGGCTCCAACGGCCGCGCGCGCGCGCTGCCCAACGCCTGGACGCTGCCGACGATCTCCAACCTGTTCGTCGAGACGAGCGATCCGCGACCGGACATGCTCGCCGAACTGCGCCGCCTGGCCCGCGAGGCGGGCGCGGAGTACGGGCTGTGGATCACGCTGCTGGACGACCCGCGGGTGACGCGCGACGGAAACCGGCTGCTGCGCTTCGCCGCGGACGAGGGGGCGGGCGAGCGGGGTCTGCTCACCGCGCCGGTCGTCGCCTACAAGGTCTACGCCGGCGACGACAGGGTGGAGCCGGCCCGCGGTCTCGTCTTCGACGAGGTGTCCGTGCGCACGCTGCGCGACGTGGCCGCGCTCGGCGCGGATACGCGGGTCACGAACCTCTTCCTGGCGACGGGGATGCTCGACTTCGCCCATCCGGCGACCATCGCCACGCCGGCGATCCTGGTCGAGGAGATGGAGCTGAAGGCGGCCACGGCGCGCGAGCCGCTGCCCGTGGGAAGGAATCCGATCTTCGCCGGGCGGGCTCATCCGTAGGCGTGCTGGCCGCCCAGGAAGAGGTTGCCGACGAACGAGAGGACGATCATCACGAAGCCGACTATCGAGAGCCATGCCGCGCGCCGGCCCGCCCAGCCGCGCCGGTGGCGGGCGTGCAGGTAGCCGGTGTAGAAGAGCCAGATGATCCAGGAGCCGACCTCCTTGGGGTCCCAGCTCCAGAAGGTGCCCCAGGCGTGGTAGGCCCAGATCGCGCCGGCGAAGAGCGCGCCCAGCGTGAAGAGCGGGTAGCCGATCGCGATCACCCGGTGGGTCAGCGCGTCCAGCCGCGCCAGCTCGTCTTCCCGCGCCGCGCCGCGCCGCGCCTTGACCAGGTAGGCGATCGACAGCCCGCAGGCGAGCGCGAAGGCCCCTTCCGAGAGCGCGGCCATGCTCACGTGGATGTAGAGCCAGTAGCTCTGCAGCGCCGGCACGAGCTGCTCCTGGATCTCGCGCGGCAGGAGCGAGGCGACGGCCATCATGCCGAGGATCAGCGGGGCGGCATAGGAGCCGATGTCGAAGCGGCGGGTGCGCGCGACCAGCCAGAACAGCGACCAGGCGGCCATCCAGGAGACGACGCTGGCGAACTCGAACATCGAGGCGAGCGGCGGCCGCCCGCTAAGCGACCAGCGCAGGCCGAGGGCGATCGTCTGCGACGCCGCCCCCAGCGCGATCGCCCCCGCGGCCGCCCAGCCGAGAAGCGGCCGCCGGAAGAAGCCGTGCGCCAGGAAGAGCGCCAGGGCGGCGATGTAGACGGCGAACGACGCGGTGAAGAACTGGATGTCGGGCGTGCCGGTCAAGCGGACCTCCCTTCGGGACCACGAACCGGCGGCCGTCCGTCCGGTTCCAGGAGGCGGACGAGGCGCGCGGCGAGGCCGCTGACCTCGCGCTCCCACCCAGCTGTCGCCCGTTCGGGCGCCGGGGGGAGCGCGCCCGGATGGTGGAGGGCCACGTCCCAGGCGTCGTCCCGGCGGCGCAGCCGCAGCCAGACGCGCTCGTGGCGCAGGGCGAAGGCCAGCAGCGTTCCGAGCGACATGACGATGAAGCCGGCCCAGATCCAGGCCGACCCCGGGTGCGTGGCCACCTCGATGCCGGCCATCATCTCCGCCTGCAGGTGGCCGAGCAGCAGCGGCACCTCCGGAGCCGTGCCGACCGCCATGCCGGGGTGGTGGACGAAGTACCAGCTGCGCCCCACGAGGCGTTCGCCCTCGTAGAACCCGAGCAGCACGGCCGGATTGCGCGGCTCGAGCGAAGCCAGCTCCGGCCCCCGCTCGCCGACGACGAAGTCGATCAGGAAGGTGTCGATCTCCACCGCGAAGGGAGAGTTCGGCAAGGCGACGCGCTCCCCCCAGGGCACCCTCGTCGTCACTGGCGTCTCGAACGCCTGCCCCGCCCGGCCGTGCGGGCCCACGGCCGGCCGGGCGGGATCGCCTGGCGTGGCGCGCGCCGCCGCGGGCGCGGCGTCGGTGACGATGTCGATCGCCGCCAGGCGCGTC
>VGIY01000051.1 GCA_016867695.1 Candidatus Eiseniibacteriota bacterium
CGTTGCCGAGATCGATGACCCCGATGTCGACGCCGTGCTGCGGGCCGATGACGACCTCGGGCCGCCGGCGCCCGAGGTGGGGGTAGATCACCTCCTGGAAGATCTCGGCCGAGATCTTGCCGATCACCGGCATCTGCGCGACTCCGGGCGGCGGGGTGTCGGGGGACATGCGGACCTCCTATCCTCTTTTCCTGCAATGAAATAACCAACGAGTCGGCGGTTCCGGCCGCCTCCGGCGTCCGACCGCTCCGGCGCCCCGCTCTCGGGCGACCGCTCCCGGATAGCCTCGCGACCGGGGCGGCGAGCTCGGGCGGGCGTGCCCGGGCGCCACGCTCGGACGGCCGTGCCTGGGCGGCCCCGACCGGGCGGCCATGCTACCAGGGCCCCGACCGGGCGGCTATGCTGTCTAAACCATGAACGACGGCGGGGCGTCAATCCGGATGGGCGCGGCAGGGGGCCCTTCCGAGGGCCCGGGAAGCGGTCGGCCGGACGGAGGAGCGGATGTGAGCGGTATCGACGCCCTCGCCGCCGCTCCGGAGGCGGGCATCGGCGGCGCCGGCGCGGAGGCGGAAGACCCGGTCGCCGGGCTCGTCGATCAGGCCCGCCGCGGCAGCGAGGCCGCCTTCGAGCGCCTCTATCGCCTGCACGCGTCCCAGGCCTATGGCCTCTGCCTCCGGCTCACGGGGGATCGGACCGAGGCGGAGGCGCTCACGCAGGAAGTGTTCGTCAGGATGTGGCGGAAGCTCGACACCTACGAGGGCCGCGGGCCCCTCGGCGCCTGGTTGCGCAGCCTGGCGGTCCATCTGCTGATCGACAACCGGCGCCGCGCCGCGCGTGGGCCGCGGCTCGATGCGGACGACGGTGCGATGGCGAGAGCCTCGATCCCGCCGCGGCGGGTAGAGGAGACGCTCGACCTCGAGCGGGCGATCGCCCGGCTGCCCCGCGGCGCGCGCCTCGCCTTCGTGCTCCACGACGTGGAAGGCTATCGCCACCAGGAGATCGCCGAGCAGCTCGGCGTGGCGACCGGAACGGTCAAGGCCCAGCTCCATCGGGCGCGGCGCCTCCTGCGCGCCGCGCTGGCGCCCCCCGGGGAGGTGAGCGCGCGATGAACCACGATCCGGCCCGCGATCTCCTCCAGGACTACCTGGACGCGGCGCTCGACGAGGCGCGCGCCCTGGATGTCGAGGCGCACCTGCGCGAGTGCCCCGCGTGCCGGGACGAGCTGGAGGCGCTGCGCGCGCTGCTGCGCGCGGCGGCGGCCCTCCCCCGCCGCGTCGAGCCGCCGCGCGACCTGTGGCCGGAGATCGCCGCCCGCGCGCTCGGGCGCGCGAGCGGGGCGGCCGCGGCCTCCGGAGCCGGGTCCGAACGGCCGGCACCGCCCGCCTCGGCACTCGCGCCTCAGGGGCCGCGCGGGCTCGCCGGCGCGAGGCGCGGCGCACAGCGCGCCTGGAGCAAGTGGCGGCAGGCTTGGGGCGAGTGGCGGCGCATCGGTGCCGAGTGGCGGCAGGCTTGGCGCGGGCTCTGGCCCGTCTTCGCCGGAACGGTCGCGGTCCTCGTGATCCTCCTGTCGTCGATCTTCCGCCAGCAGGAGCAGGAGTACCTCATGGCCGCGCCGACGATCGCCGACCTGCTCGCGGCGGAGTGCAGCGAGCCCGAGCGGGTGCTGGCCGCCTACGAGGTGGCGGGAGCCGGCGCGCGCAGCGACGCGGCCCGACTCGCCGGGGAGTCGCCGGATCCCGCCGGGACGGACGGAGCCGAGTCGGGCGCGCTGTCTTCGGTCCTCGCCGAGAACCTGGCGATCATCGACCGGGCCATCACCGACGCCCGCCGCGCCTACGAGGCGAACCCCGACAGCCCGCAGCTCATCCGCCTGCTGGCGGCGGCCTACCGCGCCCGGGCGGCGCTGACGAGCCGCGCCGCGGAGACGGCGGCCCGGTCCTAGGCTTCGACCGGCGGCCCCGCCCGCGCGGGGCCGATCGACGAGAAAGGGAGGCGACACATGGCGAGGAGGAGCGGGCTCGAGACGGCTTTGGCGGCCCTGCTCGCGCTCAGCCTGGCCGCGGCGGGTGCCGCCGCGCAGCAGGAGATCGACCGCACGTTTCCGCTGGCCCCCGACGGGAGATTCGTCCTGCGCGGCCTGCTCGCCGGATCGGTGACCGTGACCGGCTGGGACCGGCCCGAGGTGCACGTCACCGGCCTTCTCGAGCGGATGATCGAGGATGTCGTCATCGACGCGCAGCCCGAGCGCGTCGAGATCGAATTGGAGTACCGCCGGGGCAAGTCCGGGCATCGGGACGAGGACACGCGGCTCGAGATCCGGCTGCCCCGGGCCGCCCGCGTGTCGATCGCCACGGTGAGCGCCCGCATCGGCGCATCCGGCGTCGACGGGGACGTCAACCTCTCCACGATCAGCGGGGGCATCGACTTGAGCGGCAGGCCCAAGAGCCTGGTGCTCGAGTCGGTGAGCGGCTCGATCGACTTCGAGGGCGAGGCCCAGGGGATCGAGATCCAGACGGTCAGCGGCGACATCGAGCTGCGCGCCGCCGCGCCGGCGCTCCAGCTCCAGACGGTCAGCGGCGACATGGAGATCCGCGGCGGCCCGCTGCCCAGGGTGCGCTGCCAGTCGGTCAGCGGCGACATCGACTTCGGCGCCCCGTTCGCGCCGTCGGGGAACTACGAGTTCACCAGTCACAGCGGCGATGTCCTCCTCGTCGTGACCGAGGGGACGGACGCCGCGTTCGACCTCTCGACCTTCAGCGGCGACATCGACGCGGGCGCCTTCGCCAAGGCGGGCGAGGGCGCGCGCAAGACCCGCCGCGGCAGGCCCGGCATGGGGCGCGAGAACCGCTTCACCCTGGGCGGGGGCAGCGCCGAGGTGAGCGCGACGACCTTCAGCGGGGACCTCATCCTCGAGAGGGGCGACTAGCCCCCCCCGGGGGGGGCCGCGAGCGCCGGGGGTGCGCGCAGCCCGGGGGACGCGCAGACGCGCGCGGCTGGGCGTGCGCAGCCGGTGCGCGCAGTCCGGGGGACGCGCAGACGCCCGCGGGGGTTGTCGGCCAGCCCCGGCGCGCCCATAATGAACGGTCGCCCTTCCGGGGGCGTCTTGTCGGAGAGCCCCGCCCGCGCGGACCCGGGGCCGCAGGTGGATCCGGAGAAACGAGAGGACGCTCATGAGACACTCGATCGGCCGCCGCGACTTCCTCAAGTGGGCCGGAGCGGGCACCGCGCTCGTCTCGCTGCCCGGCTGGGCCGGCTGCCGCCGGACCGGGGGGGCGCCCGAGCTCCTCGGCGGCGCGGCCGCCCCCGGGGCCCACGGCACCTACTTCGCCCGCTTCGGGGTCTCGGAACCGCTCATGCAGCGCGTCCTGGCCAAGGGCCTTTCCCGGGGCGGCGACTTCTGCGACCTCTACTTCGAGCACTCGATCCGCCACACGATCGGCATGCGCGACGGCGAGATCAACCGCGCCTTCAGCGGCGTCGACCTGGGCGCCGGGATCCGCGTGCTCAAGGGGGAGGCCGCCGGCTTCGCCTACTGCGAGGACCTGAGCGAGAAGGCCCTGCTGTCGGCGGCCGACACCGCGGCCGCCGTGGCCGACTCGGGCGGAGACGCCCGACCCGCGCCGCTCGTCGCCGTCGACGTGCCGAACTACTACCTGATCCGCGTGCCCTGGTCCGAGGTCGGCATCGAGCAGCGCCTGCCGCTCATCGAGCACACCGAGCAGGTCGCCCGCCGGCGCGACCCGCGCATCGTCAAGGTCTCGGTCTTTCTGATCGACGAGACCTCGCACATCCTGATCGCCAACTCCGAGGGGCTGCTCGTCGAGGATGAGCGCCCGATGGCGACCGGCTACGTCACCTGCGTGGCCCGCGAGGGCGAGCGCACGGAGAGCGCCTCGGAGAGCATCTCCGCGCGCCAGGGCATCGAGTTCGTCAACGCCGAGAACCTCGCCGAGCTGGCCACGGATGTCGCCGACATGGCCGTGCGCGCCCTGAGCGCCGTCGAGGCCCCCTCCGGGGAGCTGCCGATCGTTCTCGCCCCGGCCCACTCCGGGATCCTGCTGCACGAGGCGATCGGCCACGGCATGGAGGCCGACTTCAACCGCAAGGGCATGTCGATCTACGCCGACAAGATCGGCTCGCGGATCGCCTGCGAGCACGTCACCGTGATCGACGACGGCACGAACCCCGGCGTGCGGGGCACGATCAACGTGGACGACGAGGGCAACGCCAGCCAGCGCACGGTGCTCGTCGAGCGCGGGATCCTCCGCTCCTACATGCACGACCGCATCTCGGCGCGGCACTACGGCGTCGCCCCGACCGGCTCGGGCCGCCGCCAGTCCTTCCGCTTCCCCCCCGTCCCGCGCATGCGCAACACCTTCATGCTCGGCGGCCCGCACGATCCCCGGGAGATCATCGCCTCGGTGCGCAAGGGCATCTACGCCGAGAACTTCGCCAACGGCGAGGTGAAGATCGGCGCCGGCGACTTCACCTTCTACGTCCTCCACGGCCGCCTGATCGAGGAGGGCCGGCTGACCGCGTCGATCAAGGACGTCAACCTGGTCGGCAGCGGGCCCGCCGTGCTCGAGTCGATCGACATGGTCGGCGGCGACCTGGAGATGATGCGCAGCGGCGGATCCTGCGGCAAGGATGGCCAGATGGTGCCGGTCAGCTACGGCATGCCGACGGTGCGCGCCCACCGGATCACGATTGGAGGAAGAGACGCATGAGCCGGGAACTGCTCGATCGAGTGCGCGTCCTGGTCGACGACGCGGGGAGCCGCGGCGCGCGGGGCATGCGCGGGGCGCTGACGCGCTCGCGCAGCAGCCAGGTGCGCTGGCGCGACGGCGAGCTCGAGCAGGTGCGCGAGTCGACGACGATGAGCCTCGAGCTGTCGCTCTTCGTGGAGGGCCGCTTCTCGAGCCACACGACCTCCGATCTGCGACCGGATGCGCTGCGGGAGTTCCTCGACGAGACGATCGCCATGACGCGCCTGCTGGCCGAGGATCCCCACCGCCGGCTGCCAGATCCGGAGCGCTACGCCGGGCGCTGCACCGAGGACCTGCAGCTCTGCGACGCGCCGGGCGCGGCCTCGCTGACCGGCGTCGAGCGGCGCCGGCTGGCCCGGACGCTGGAGGAGGCCGCCCGCTCGGAGCCCGGCTCCGAGCGCATCATCTCCGTCGACACGCGCGCCTCGGACGGCGACACGGAGACGGTCGTCGTCGCCTCCAACGGCATGGAGGGCGTCGAGCGCAACACCTACTTCGTCTACTTCGCCCGCTGCACGGTGCGCGACGACGGCGACCGCCGGCCGATGGATTACAGCTACGCGGTCGCGCTCCAGCGGTCCGATCTGCCGGCGCCCGAGTCGATCGGCGCCACGGCCACCCGCCGCGCGCTGGCGCTCTGCGGGCAGCGCCCCCGACCCGGCGGCACCTACGCCTGCGTGATCGAGAACCGCGCTGCCGGCAACCCGATCGGCTCGCTCTTCGAGCCGCTGCAGGGGCACAACATCCAGCAGGGGCAGTCGTGCCTGGCCGACAAGGCGGGGCAGCAGATCGCCAGCCCGCTGCTGACGATCATCGACGACCCGCACATCGTCCGGGGACTGGGCTCGAGCACCTTCGACAGCGAGGGCATGGCCACGCGGCGGCGGCCGATCATCGAGCGCGGCGTGCTGCGCGGCTTCTACCTGAACACCTACTACGCCAGCCGCCTGGGCCTGGAGCCGACGACGGGCAGCCAGGGCAACCTGGTCTTCGAGCCGGGGCCGCGCGATCTCGAGGGCCTGCTGCAGGCGATGGGCACCGGACTGCTCGTCACCGACTTCGTCGGGGGCAACTCCAACGCGACGACCGGCGACTTCTCGGTCGGCGTCAGCGGGCACTGGATCGAGGGGGGGCGGCGCGTCCACCCGGTGTCGGGAATGAACCTGGCCGGCAACCTCCTCCAATCCTGGCACAAGCTCGTCGAGGTGGGCAGCGACGCCTTCCCCTACGGCGAGGTCCGCGTGCCGAGCCTGCGCTTCGAGGGGCTGCAGTTCTCGGGCGTCTAGGGCGCGGAGCCCCGCCGGCCCGCCGGCGCCTCGCGGGGCATGGACAGCCCCCCGGGAGCTGTGCTACCTTGCTGCCCGCTCTCGCCTTCCCCGGCGGGAGCCGGTCGGTCCGGAGAGGTGTCCGAGTGGTCGAAGGAGCGCGCCTCGAAAGCGCGTAGGCCCTAGCTGGTCTCGTGGGTTCGAATCCCACCCTCTCCGCAGCGCTCTTCACGCCAATCGATAGTTCCCCAATGGGTTGACGGCCCGCTTCCGTCCGGATCGAAAACCGCTGCGGGCCGTGCGCCCCGATCCTGGGGGACGCGCTCCAGATCCAGCAGGTCCTGATGAACTTCTGCACCAACGCCTGCCACGCCATGCGCGAGACGGGCGGACGGATCACGGTGGGCCTGGACGAGGTCGAGCTGCGCTTCGGCGAGGCGGTCCTGGGACCGGATCTCCCCCCGGGCCGGTACGCCTGCCTCTCCGTGAGCGACACCGGATGCGGCATGAACGAGGCCGAGATGGAACGCATCTTCGAGCCCTACTACTCGACCCGGGAGCCGGGCGAGGGAACAGGCCTCGGGCTGGCCATGGTCGCCGGGATCCGGCGCAACCACCGCGGCGCCTGCCGCGTCGAGGGCGCTCCCGGCCGCGGGGCGACCTTCCGCGGCTACCTCCCCCTGCTCGCCGGGAAGGAGACGGTCGGGGCCGGGGGACCGGACATGCCGCGCATCCTGATCGTCGACGACGATGAGCAGGTCCGGACCATGCTGCGAGCGACGCTCAAGCTTGCGGGCTACGAGGTCGAGGAAGCCGCCGACGGGCGCGGAGCGATCGCGCTCTACCGCAGGTCGCCGGTCGATGTCGTCCTGGCCGACATCATCATGCCGGAGATGGAGGGGATCGAGACTATCCTCCGCCTGCGGCGCGAACACCCCGACGTGAAGATCATCGCCATGTCGGGAGGGGGTCACATCGGCCCGCAGTCGTATCTGGCCTCCGCGCGTCAGTGCGGGGCGCAGGTCGCCTTCACCAAGCCGATCGACCGCCAGGAACTGCTCGCGGCGCTGCGCAGGATGGCGGCCTAGCGCGCCAGCGCGCCGCCGACCCTGCCTTCACCGGACCGCGCCCGGCTGCGCCCACCCGCCTGATCCTGCGCATGCGCATCGCCGACCAATCTCCCCCTGTACGGGGCGCTCCGCTTCGCCCATGATCCGCCCGATGGAGGCGCCGGCTATCGGCGCGGCGGGACGAGGAGCGCCGCTCGGGGAAGGAAGGTCCGATGGTCTGGCAGGAGACGTGGATGGCGCGCCATCCGGCCAAGTTCGCGCCGGAGAACGAGATCTTCCGCTGCATCCACCGCGGCGACCGGATCTTCATCGGCACCGGCTGCGGCGAGCCTCAGTACCTGGTCCAGGCGCTGATCGACTACATGCAGGCCCATCCGCTGGCCTTCTTCGACGCCGAGGTGCTCAATGTCGTCACCCTCGGCGTCGCCCCCTACACGGACCCGAAGTTCAAGCGCAACGTCCGCCACAACGCCTTCTACGTCGGCGGCGCCACGCGCGGGGCGGTCAACGAGGGGCGCGCCGACTACACGCCGATCTCCCTCTCCGAGGTCTCCCGCCTGCTGCGCGACGGCTCGCTGCCCATCGACGTCGCCCTGGTGCAGACCTCGCCGCCCGACGCCCACGGCCTGCTGAGCCTGGGAGTCAGCGTCGACATCGTCAAGGAGGCGGTCGATCGCGCGCGCACGGTCATCGCCCAGGTCAACAGCGAGATGCCCCGCGTGCACGGCGACACCTTCGTGCCCATCGAGCGGATCGACTACCTCGTGCCCCATGACGAGGCGCTGCTCGAGTTCGGCCACGAGCCCACCGACGAGATCTCCGAGCGCATCGGCCGCCACGTGGCGCGTATCATCAAGGACGGCGACACGCTCCAGGTCGGCTACGGCAAGATCCCCAACGCCATCATGGCAAACCTGCGCGAGCACAGGCACCTGGGGATACACACCGAGCTGCTCAGCGACGGGATAGTCGATCTGATGCGCTGCGGGGCGGTCGATAACAGCCGCAAGACGCTGGACCGGGGCAAGACCGTGGCCACCTTCTGCATGGGAAGCCGCAAGACCTACCGCTTCCTCGACGACAATCCCGCGATCGCGTTTCGCACCGCCGCGACGACGAACGACCCGCTGGTCATCGCCCGCCAGCGCGGCATGACGGCGATCAACAGCGCCCTGGCGATCGACCTGACCGGTCAGACGACCGCGGAGTCGATCGGCGGGGAGTTCTACAGCGGCATCGGCGGACAGGGGGACTTCATGCGCGGCGCGGCGCTGGCCCCGGGGGGCAAGGCGATCCTCGCCCTGCCCTCCACCGCCGCCGACGGGCGCGTCTCGCGCATCGTCGCGCAGCTTCCCGCCGGGGTCGGCGTGACGCTGATCCGCACCGACGTGCGCTATGTGGTCACCGAGTACGGCATCGCCTATCTGCAGGGCAAGAGCGTCCGCGAGCGCGCCCTGGACCTGATCGCCATCGCCCACCCCGACTTCCGCGCCGGCCTGATCGAGGAGGCCAAGCGGTCGAAGCTGATCTACGCCGACCAGGCCTTCGTCCCGGGGAAGGCTGGCGAGTACCCGGAGCACCTCGAGGCACGCCGCACGACCAAGTCGGGCCTGGAGCTCTCGCTGCGGCCGGTCAAGATCAGCGACGAGGCGCTGCTGCGCGACTTCTTCCACGCCCTATCCGACGAGAGCCTCCATCGCCGCTTCCTCTCGATCCGCACGGACATGCCGCACGAGCGGCTCCAGGAGTTCTGCGCCGTCGACTTCGAGCGCCACATGGTCCTGCTGGCGCTGCCGGCGAGGGAAGGTCCCGAGGAGATCGTCGCCATCGGCCAGTACTGCGTCGAGGAGAACCGCCACACGGCCGAGGTGGCCCTCGTCGTGCGGGACGACTACCAGAACCTGGGCGTGGGGAGCGAGCTGCTGGCCCGGCTGACGCAGATCGCCATGCGCCGCGGCCTGCTCGGCTTCAGCGCCCGGGTGCTGCTCGACAACCGGGCCATGGTGCATCTCTTCGAAAGACGCGGCTTCCACCTGGAGAAGCGGATGGTGGCCGGGACGGTGCACTACCGGATCCACTTCCGGGACCCGGCATGAGCGGGGCCGCGCCCGGACGGAGGGGCGGCCGGCGGCGGGCCGGTGCGGCCGGCTCCCCGGACATGCGCATGCTCTTCGAGCCGCGCGGGGTCGCCGTGATCGGCGCCTCGCGGGAGCCGGGGAAGATCGGCCACCGCATCGTCCACAACCTCCTCTCCCAGCCCGGCCACCCTCCGGTCTTCCCGGTCAATCCGCGCGGCGGCCGGATCCTCGGCCTGCCGGCGGCCGAGCGCATCGCCGACGTCCGCGCCCCGATCGACATCGCCTGTCTGGCGGTCCCCGCCCCGCTCGTCCTCGGAGCGGCCGAGGCGTGCGCCGCGGCCGGCGTCCGGTTCCTGGTCGTGGTCAGCTCCGGCTTCTCCGAGGTCGGGAACGCCGAGGGCGAACGCCGGCTGGTCGAGCTCGCCCGCGCGGGCGGGATGCGCGTTCTCGGCCCGAACATCTTCGGCCTCTTCGTCGCCCGCAGCGCCCTCAACTGCGGCTTCGCCCCGGCCGACATCCGCCCCGGGAACCTGGCCATCATCACCCAGAGCGGGGCCATGGGCGGGGCGATGATCGGCCAGACGGCCGCCGAGCACATCGGCCTCTCGGCCATCGTCCCGGTCGGCAACAAGGCGGACATCGACGAGGCCGACCTGCTCGAGTACCTGGGCGACGACCCCGGCACGGAGACGATCCTCATCTACATCGAGGGCGTCAAGCAGGGCCGCCGGCTCGCCCGCGCGCTGGCCGAGACGACGCCGCGCAAGCCGGTGATCGTGATCAAATCGGGCCGCTCCTCCCGCGGCGCGATGGCCGCTGCCTCGCACACCGGCTCGCTCGCCGGATCGGACGCCGTCTTCGACGCGGTCATGCGCCAGTGCGGCGTCCTGCGCGCCGAGCATCTCCAGGAGGCGCTGCTCTGGTGCAAGTTCATGGGCGCTTCCCCCCCGCCGCGGGGCGAGAACACGCTGATCGTCACGAACGGCGGCGGCGCAGGAGTGGCCACGGCCGACGCCTGCGAGAAGCATGGCGTGCGCCTGCACGACGGAGCGGCGCAGCTGCAGCGGCGCTTCGGCCCGCTCACCCCGGCGCTGGGCTCGACGCGCAACCCGATCGACCTGACTGGACAGGCGGGGCAGCGGGAGTACGAGGCGGCGCTGGATGCCGCCCTGACCGCGGAGAGCGTCCACGCCGTGATCGCCATCTACTGCGAGACGGCGCTGCTCGGCTTCGACACGCTGGCCGAGAGCATCGCCCGCAGCCACGCCGCCTATCGCGCGGCGGGGAAGCCGATCGCCTGCGTACTGCTCGGCGGGGTGCAGGTCAAGGCGTGCGCCGCCGAGCTGCGCGCCCGCGGGTTGCCCGCCTTCGAGGAGGTCTACAACGCCGCGTCCTGTCTCGGCGCGCTCTACCGCCACGCGCGGCTGCGGGACCGCCCGCCGGCGCCTGCGGAGCTTGTGGACCTGGATCGGACCGCGGCCGCCGAGATCGCGCGCACGGCCCGTGCCCGCGGCCGGCGCTTCCTCGCCGCTCCCGAGGCGCGCGCGCTGCTCGCGGCGCTGGACATCCCGGCGCCCCGCAGCCTGGCGGCGCGCGCGCTGGGCGAGGCGGTGGCGGCGGCCGAGGAGATCGGCTTCCCGGTCGCGCTGAAGGTCGTCTCCCGGGACATCCTGCACAAGAGCGACGTCGGCGGCGTGGCGCTCGACCTCGAGGACCGCGCCGAGCTGATCGACGCCTACGGGGCGATCCTGCACAACTGCCGCGAACGGCTGCCCGGCGCCCGCATCGAGGGGGTCGAGGTGGCCAGCATGGTGCCCCGCGGGATCGAGGTGATCGTCGGCGCGCGCCGCGACCCCGCCTTCGGGCCGATCGTCATGTTCGGCCTGGGGGGGATCTACGTCGAGGTGCTCGGCGACGTCGCCTTCCGCGCCGCGCCGCTAGCGCGCGGCGAGATCGACGCGATGATCAAGGAGACCCGCGCCCACCGCCTGCTGCTCGGCGTGCGCGGCGAGGCTCCCCGGGACCTGCGCGCCGTGCGCGAGGCGTTGCTCAAGCTCGCGGCCCTCGTCGACGGCGGCACGGAGATCACCGACATCGAGATCAACCCGCTGGTGGTCTTCGAGGAGGGCCGCGGGGCGATGGCGGTCGACGCCCGGGTGATGCTGGCCGAATCAGCGGGGAACGAGGAGTGCGGGAACGCCGCGCCCTCCGGGAACGCCGCGCCCTCCGGGAACGCCGCGCCCTCCGGAAACGCCGCGCCCTCCGGGAACACCGCGCCGGACCCGGGCGGCGACCCGTCTCCGGCCGGCCCCGGGGGGCCCCGGTAGAGGCGCTTTTGCCCTTGACCCAACAGGCTGGCACGGGGAGAGTTAGCCGTCGAGGAGCGGCTCCCCCGCGGTTTCGTGGGGCTTGATCCTGGGGGGCGCGCCCGTTCCGGAGCCGAGGTCTCGCGATCCGGAGCGCATCGATCAAGATCCGCGGCCGCGCGTCCGATGCTCGGAATGGCCGCAAGGGGTTTCCACTTCAGGGGGGTGTTCCATGAGAAGCTTCCGCTCACTGGCCCTGTGGGGCGCCGTCGTGTCGCCAGCGCTTCCCTACCAGTTCTTGAGGAAGCGGTCGTCGTA
>VGIY01000052.1 GCA_016867695.1 Candidatus Eiseniibacteriota bacterium
TGAGCGCCAACCCGAAAACGCTCCTAGTTCAGGCTCGCCGCCGCCAGGCCGTGCGGACCCGGCGCGGCGCCGCGCCGGGCGGGGCGTCCCGCGCCCGGATCCGCAGACCCCGGCAGTGGCGAGCCGAAAAGACCGTGCCGTTCGAGGAAGTCGCGCCCCTCGAGCCCGCCCCCCAGCTCGACGATCCGCGCGAGGTAGGCGGAAAGCCCCACCAGATCGAAACGGGTGCCGCGATCCTGCAGCCGCTCCGCCAGGGCGATCAGCCGCGGCACGGCCCGCAGGTGCAGGTGGCGGGCGGCGCTGAGGTCGAGCACCACCCTGCTGCCCGGCCGCAGCGGCATCCGCAGGAGGAGGCGCTGCAGCGCTCGGCACTCGTCCACCCCGCAGTGGCCGGTGAGCCGGCCCCACACCGTCACGCCCTGCGGTCGCCAATGCGGGATGAGCTGCACCATGGAGAGCCTCGATTATCCCTGGTCAAGGAACTTGGCGATCAGCTGATCGTGGGCGTCGATGTCGGTGATCGGCGGGTTCTCCCGCTCGAATTGCTCCGGATTCCAGATCTCGATGCGCGTGAAATTGCCGAAGACGACCGCCCGGCGCTCGATCCCGGCCACCTTAATCTGCTCCTCGGTGAGCGTGACGCGGCCGCTCGAGTCGATCTTGCAGTGGGCCCCGTAGCGTGCCATCCTGCCGCGCAGGAGCAGCGCGTCGCGATTGCCCTGCACGGGCGCCTGGAAGATCGAGCGCGCGAACTCCTCCCAGATCGAGGGCGGAATGAGGAGGACGCAGCCCCGATGCCCCACGGTCGAGATCAGCTCGATGCCGTCGGCGGACTCGCCGTCCAGCGAGGCGATCTTCTTGCGCACCGGCGCGGGAAGCGTGAGGCGACGCTTCTCGTCGATCGTGCTCTCCCAGCGTCCGAGGAACTGCGGGCGCATCGCCCTCTCCCTGCTCTTTCGTCCCCTCCGGCGGGATTATCACCCATATCGCCCCATATCGCTCCACGCGCAAACTACGCCCCCCCCAGTCCGGGGGGCAATCCCTTTTTCCCGGGGGTTCGTAATCTACTTGTAACTTATTCTTCTAGAATATCTTATAGATCTGCGGAGTCCCGCCCGGAGAGCCGCTCGGCGACCAGGTCGACGAAGCGTCGGGCCAGCGCCCGGCGCTCGTAGGGAGCCAGAACGGCATCGCTGAGCGGGGTCGGCCCCCACCTGCCCGCCCGCCAGTCGTCGTAGCTGCCGGCCAGCGCCTCGGCGCAGCCCTCGGCGTCGCCGGTGCGGCAGCAGCGCCCGGCGCGCAGATCCTCGATCAGCTTCCAGGCCGCGCCGGGCGGCAACAGCCCGAGAATCGGCCTGCGCGCGCGCAGGTACTCGAAGATCTTCCCGGGAAGGATCAGCCCGCCGCGCGCGCTGTCGTGCTCCATCAGCAGCAGCAGGTGGCTGCGGCGGAGCTCGCGCACGACCTGCGCGTGCGCCAGCGCGGGCTCGAAACGGACGCAGTCGCCCAGACCGAGCCGCTCCGCGTCGGCGCGGTCGCGCTCGTAGCAGGGGCCGACGAAGCGCGCTTCGATCCTCGCCCGCGCCGCGGGGCGCCGCTCGAGGAAGAGCCGCATCCCCTCCAGGAAGGGCCGGGCAGGGCGCTCGGGATTGAGCTGGCCGGCGTGCAGGATCCGCAGGCGCCCGCCGTCGGGCTCCTCCCCTTCCAGCTCGGCGAAGTCCTCCTCGTCGAATCCATTGGTCACGACGGCGATCTTGCCCGCGGGCAGAGCGGGGCAGCGCGCCAGGTAGTCGGCGCGCGTCTCCTCGGAGGTCACCGTGACCAGAGACGACTCGCGCAGCACGCTCGCCTCCAGGATCTCGTGCCGCCTGCGGTGCCAGGCCGTCGGCGGCGAAAACGAGAGCCGCCGCGTCCAGGGATCCCGGAAGTCGGCCACCCAGCAGACGCCGCTGCGGCGCGCCAGGAAGCGCCCGATCAGGTGCGCGCTGTCGGGCGACGAGGTCGTCAGCAGGCAGTCGTAGCGAGTCCCGGCGAGCAGCCGCGCCCCCGCCCGCACGGCGAAGGGCATCCAGCCGATGTAGCTGTCGGGCAGAAGCGCCCAGGCCGCCGCGCGCCTCAGCAGCGCCAGGCCCCGTCCCGAGCGCCGGCCCGCGCCGCGCCCCCCCGCCCGCGGCGCCACGCGACGCAGGAGCGAGAGCCCGGTCAGCGACGGCGTGCGCACGACGCGCACCGACGGCCCCAGCTCGGCCTGCAGCGTCGCGTCCTCCATCCAGTAGTCGCGCGCGCGCACGGTGACGACCGTCGGCTCCCAGCCCAGCGAGGGGAGATGCTTGACCAGCTTGACGACGCGCTGGACGCCCGCCCCGCCCAGCGGCGGGAAGAAGTAGGCGAAGATGAGAATCCGCCTCGGTGTGCTCACGCGCTCAGGCCCCCGGCCCCGCGCTCCCCGGGCCGGCGACGGGCACCCGCGCGCGGCAGCGCGGAGGCACCGGCCGGCGCGGCGCGGGCCCTCCTCAGTCGCACGGCAGATCGAGCACCGCCACGCGCCCGGTCAGCCAGCCTTCCCGCGTCTGGGCGCGGATCACATAGAGCCCCGGCGCGACCGGGCGCCCGTCGAGATCGCGCCCATCCCAGAGCTCGTCGCCCGACCAGGCGTCCCGGAAGCGGCCGACCACCCGCCCCGACGCGTCGCAGATCGTCCCGCGCGCCGCCCGCCCCGGCAGCGCCACCGCGCGCGCCCCCACGCCGCAGGCGGGGTTGAAGGGATTGGGGAAGACGGTGATCTCGGCCACCGACGCCCCCCCCGCGCCCTGCGCAGGCGTGTAGTGGGCGAGGCCCTGCGAGGTCCCGATCCAGATGTCGCGGCCGCCGGGCCGCGCGGCCAGGACGGTGGCGTCGGGATTGACCAGATCGGGCGGGCGGAACTGCTCGAACTGGAAGCCGCCCGCCGCGTCGCGCGTCACTCGCGTCACCCCAGAGCCGCGCATCGCCACCCAGGCGGCGCCGTCGGCGGTGATCTCGATGTCGGTGATCTCGCTGCCCGGCAGGCCCCAGGGGCTGGGACGGAAGGTGCGCCAGGTCTCCCCCTCCTCCCAGCGGGCGGCGCCCTGCGTCGTGCCGACCCAAACCTGGCCCGGTCCCGCCGCCAGCGCCCGCACGCCGTTGCCCGGCAGCGGGCTCTCAGCGTCCTCCGCCGAGTAGTGCAGCCACGACCAGGCGGACATCTGCGGCCGGCCCTGCGCATCGAGCCGCACGCGCGTCAGGCCGTCGTTCTGGTAGCCGATCCAGAGCCGCTCCCCCTCCGCCTCGACCGCCGTGACCCGATCCGAGACGAGCAGCCCGCCCGTCGACTGCGAGCTGTAGCGCGTCCAGGCACCGAGCGCGCGATCGTAGTGGAAGAGGCCCTTGGAGGTCGCCGCCGCGCCGTCGTAGAAGGAGGCGAACCAGAGATTCCCCCAGGCGTCCTCGGTCGAGTCGTAGACATTGTAGATCGAGTCGAGCACCGCCGCCGACGCCGCCCCCGGCGTCCAGATGTCGAAGACGCAGAAATCGTCGTCGCGCGAGCAGCAGCAGTGGCCCACCCAGAGCTCGTCGCCGCGCACGCGCAGGTCGAAGACCCAGGCGTTGCTCAGCGGCGAATTGCGCTGGTCGAAGGAGGTCCAGACTCCGTTCTCGAGCCGCGAGATGCGCCATCCGCGCTGGCTCGCGGAGCTGGCCGCCCAGACCCGGCCCCGGTCGTCGACGGTCAGCGCGCGGTAGACGGCGACCGGGTGGGGTCCGTTGCGGCGGTGCTGGATCCATTCGCCGCCGACGAACTCCCACAGCCCGTCCTCGCCGGGTTCGAGCCAGCCGCGGCCGCTCTTGAGCGGGCTCGTCCCCGCCCAGACGACGCCGTCGGCCCCTTCGGCCACGCAGTAGGCCTGGAGGTTGAGCGTGTCCGGGCCGACGCGCCGCCAGCGCCCCGCCGCGCCGTCCCAGGAGAAGACGCCGGCGATCGGCCCCGACTTGGCCGCCAGCAGCCGGGTCGCTCCGGCGCTGAGATCGGTGACCGCCCCTCCCGCCGGCAGACCCTGGCTTCTCTCCGCCCACCGCGCGCCCGTCCAGACGGCGATGCCCTGCGTCGTCGCGCAGTAGAGGCTCTCCCCCCAGGCAGCGAAGTCGACGATCTGCCGCGAGGGCAGGCCGGCGTTGAGCGTTTCCCAATCGCCGGTCGTGCCGTAGCTCAGCCGGCCGACGCCGCCGAGCGAGCCCTCGCCGGTCCAGGCCCCGAACCAGAGCGCGCCGTCGAACTCGATCCCCGCCGTGATGTCCCATCCCGGCAGGCCGCAGATGTCGATCCCCTGCTGGCACGCCTCGCGCACATCCCCGTCGCGCCAGGCGACGAAGCCGCCCAGCGAGCCGATCAGCCGCCAGCCTCTCTCCTCGCGGATGAAGCGGACCCGGTCGCCGGCGATCGGCCAGGTGAGCGAGGTCTGGTTGAACCAGAGCCCCAGGCCGGGCTCGTAGAGTGAAACGCCCGATGCGGAGGTGCCGAAGGCGATCCGCCCGTCGGCCAGCGCCTCGACCGAAGTCAGCGTGTCGGAGGCCAGGCCGTCGGTCGTCCGGTTCCAGGCGCGGAATCCGGAGATGTCGAAGTCGTAGAAGAGCGCGCCACCGCCGGTGGCGCACCATACGCCCGACGGCGTCACGGCCAGGTCGCGGATGTCGTTCATGTAGAGGTGCGTCGTCCAGCCGCCGCGCGCCTCCGGCGCGCCGAGCAGCACGACCGCCAGGACGAGCCCGAGAGCCGGCGCTCCTCGGCCCGCACGGCGCAGCTTCATGCCTGTCCTCCTCCCCGCCGCGACCCACGCCGCAGTGCGGCCGCTACCAGGCGCAGGTCCTCGCTCAGGCTCCAGCGCTCCACATACTGGCGGTTGCGGCGCGCGATCTCGACCGCCGCCGCCTGCCCCCCCTGAGCACACCCGCCGGCCGCGGTGAAGATCCCGACCGGGGCGTCGGGGGGCTCCCGGCGGTAGTCCTCATCGGTCAGCGCGAAGGTCTCCGCCGTCAGCGGGATGATCCCGGCGATGCTCATCTCCCCGGTCAGCACGCGTCCCAGTGCAGGGTAGTGGCGCAGCCAGGGGATCCGCGCCGCCGGGCCGCCGCTGCCGGCGTAGCGCGGGCGCCGCAGCGGCCGCCCGCGCCGCCCGACGAGCGTCTCGGAGACGCACCCCGCACCCCGTTGGGCGAGCAGTTGCAGCAGGTGCAACGGCCAGCCGAGGGCGAGCAGCGCCAGCGCCAGCCCGACGTCGATCAGCCGCTTGGCCGGGCTGCGCACCGACTGCGGGCCGCCCTGCAGGCTGATCGCCCCGTAGCCCATGAAGTCGCGCACCGGGCGCGCGCCGCGCAGCGCCGCCTCGCCCTGCGGGATGTAGAGGACCGGCAGCCGCGTGGCCAGCAGCCGCGGCAGCAGCCGGGCGACGAAGGCGCCGTCGCCCGGGTCGTCGCAGAGCACCGCCTCGGCCGCGCGCTCGTCGCCCAGGAAGCGCACGCGCCGCTCGAGCGGGTCGCCGGCCAGCCCCGCCCGGCGCTGCTCGTCGTCGTGGGCCAGGAAGAGCGGCTCGTAGCCGAAGGTGCCATGCTCGGCGAAGCGGCGTCGCAGTTCATCGATCCGCCCGCGAGCGGCGAAGATGGCGATGCGGCGCAGGTGCAGCCGCCGCCCCTTGACCCCGGCCACCAGCCGGCGCAGGAGCGCCCGGCCGAGCGCCACGCCGATCAGCGCGTAGGGGAAGAAGAGCACGATCGTGAAGCGCGACATCGGCCGGCTGGCGAAGAGGAAGGTCGAGGCGAGCACGACCAGCGAGGTGATCGCCACCCCCTTGAAGAGCTGCCCCAGCTCGCGCCAGGGCTCGCTCCAGACCTCGCGCCGGTAGAGGCCGAGGAAGCGGAAGGTGAGCAGCGCGACCAGGCCGGCGAAGGGGATGAAGCGCGCGTAGACGCGCAGCGCGAAGAGCGGCTTCGCCTCCGACCAGTTCGGGATGAGCAGCCCGAGGGCGTAGCGGGTGAAGTAAGCCGCCAGGAAGGCGGCCGAGAGCAGCGCCAGGTCGAGCGCCAGGGTGGCCGCCACGCGGATCCCGGTGGCGTGGCGCCGCCCGAGGTAGAAGACCCACCCCCACTTCTCCCAGAAGCGCAACCCCGACTCGAGATGCGCCCGCTGCCCGCGCGAGAGGAAGCCGCGCGCGCTGGCCCGCTGATGGGCATGGACCATCTCCGCCTGCGGGACGTAGACCACGCGCCAGCCCCGCCGCTGCATGCGCCCGCACCAGTCGACATCCTCGAAGTAGAGGAAGAAGCGCTCGTCCATGCCGCCGACATCCTGGCATGCCTCCCGGCGGACGCAGAGCGCGCCCCCCAACATCCAGTCGACGTCGCGCGCCTCCTGGTGGTCCCAGTCCATCATCAGGTGCTCGCGCAGGGCGCGCGCGCGCGGGAAGAGGCGCCCCAGGAATGTGCGCCGCAGCAGGATCACCCGCAGCGTGTAGAAGGTGCGCGCCGAGTACTGCAGCGATCCGTCCGGGTCGAGGAGCCTCGGGCCGGCGATCCCGACCGCCGGATGCGCGTCCATGAACCCGACCAGCGCCTCGATGCTCCCCGGGCGGACCTCGATGTCGGGATTGAGATTGAGCAGGTAGCGGCCGCGCGCCGCGGCCAGCCCCTGATTGACCGCCCGGCCGAGCCCCAGGTTCTCGTCGTGGCGCCGGTAGCGCGCCCCGAGGCGCGCCGCCAGCTCCGCGGCGCGCCCGTCGAGCGGGGCGTTGTCCTCGACCAGGATCTCGTGGGCGAGAAGCACGCGCGCCGCGGCGATCGTCTCCAGGCAGCGCTGCAGCAGCTCCGGCGTGCGGAAGTGGACGATGATGATCGAGACGTCGATCCGCGGCTCGCAGGGCGCGCCCATCATCCCTCCCTCGCGCGCGGCTCGAGGGGCCGCGGGGCGCGGGCGCGCGGCCGCGGGCGGAAGGCGTGCCGGAGCGCCAGCCTCCAGACGAGCCAGACAGCCTCCATCACGATGCGCCGGTTCATCTTCGAGATGCCCACGCGGCGGTCGACGAAGAGGATCGGCACCTCGCGGATGCGGAACCCCCGCCGCCAGGCCTGGTAGGTCGTCTCGATCTGGAAGGAGTAGCCGTCGCTGTGGATGCCGCTCCAATCGATCGCCTCGAGCACCTCGCGGCGGAAGCACTTGAAGCCGCCGGTGGCGTCCTTGAATGGCATCCCGGTGATCAGGCGGGTGTAGAGGTTGGCCCCGTAGCTCAGGAAGAGGCGCTTGAGCGGCCAGTTGACGACGGTCACGCCGTGGAGGTAGCGCGAGCCGAGCACCAGATCCTCCTGGCGCGCCACGGCCAGGAGCTCCGGCAGCGCAGCGGGATCATGCGAGAAGTCGGCGTCCATCTGGAAGACCAGATCGGCCCGGGTGCGCGCCAGCGCGTGGCGGAAGCCGTCACAGTAGGCCGAGCCGAGCCCGCCCTTGCCCGGCCTCTCGATCAGGTGCACGCGCCGGTCGCCCGCCGCCAGTCGGCGCACGATCGCCCCGGTGCCGTCGGGCGAAGCGTCGTCGATCACCAGGACCTCGACCGAGATCGGCTGGGCCAGAATCCTGCGGATCAACTCGGCGATGTTCTCGCGCTCGTTGTAGGTCGGCACGATGACCAGACACTCGAGCTTCACCGCCCCCTCCAGCCCTAGGTCGAGGCCTTGAACCACTCGATGGTCAGGCGCAGCGCCTCGGCGACGTCGACCCGCGGCTCCCAGCCCAGGCACTCCCTGGCCAGGTGGATGTCGGGCTGGCGCACCTTGGGGTCGTCCTCGGGCAGGGGCCGGAAGACGATCTCGCTGCGGCTGTCGGTCAGGCGGATGATCGTGCGCGCCATCTCCAGCACGGTCATCTCCTGCGGGTTGCCGATGTTCACCGGCAGGGTGCAAGCGGAGTGGAAGAGCAGATCGAGGCCGCGGACGAGGTCGGTGATGTAGCCGAAGCTGCGGGTCTGCGAGCCGTCGCCGAAGACGGTGATCGGCTCGTGGCGCAGCGCCTGGTTGATGAACACCGGCACGGCTCGGCCATCGTCGCGGCGCATGCGCGGCCCGAAGGTGTTGAAGATGCGCACGATCTTCGTGTCCACGCCATGATAGCGGTGGTAGGCCATGGCTAGCGCCTCGGCGAATCGCTTCGCCTCGTCGTAGACGCCGCGCAGCCCGGTCGGGTTGACGTTGCCCCAGTAGTCCTCCGGCTGCGGATGGACCAGCGGATCGCCGTAGACCTCCGAGGTCGAGGCCAGCAGGAAGCGCGCCCCCTTGGCCATCGCCAGGCCGAGCGCCTTGTGCGTCCCGAGCGCGCCCACCTTGAGCGTGTGGATCGGCAGCCGCAGATAGTCGATCGGGCTCGCCGGAGAGGCGAAGTGCAGCACGCCGTCCAGCGGGCCGTCGACGTAGATGTAGTTGGTCACGTCGTAGTGGATGAAGCTGAAGCGATCGCTGCGGATGTGCGCCAGGTTGTCGACGCTGCCGGTCAGCAGGTTGTCCATGCAGATCACTTCGTCGCCCCGCGCCAGGAAGTGATCGCAGAGGTGCGAGCCGATGAAGCCGGCCCCGCCGGTGATCAGTACCCTCACTCTCTCCCCCCCTTCGTCGCCGGCCCGGACGGATCCGGCGGCAGCCGCCGGCGCACGGGATAGACCTGCTGCTCGCGCTGCGCGCTGGCGATCATCTCCGCCAGCAACCCCATGGAGATGAACTGCACCGCCAGGATGACGAGGATCACCCCGCCGATCAGCAGCGGGCGCACCCGCAGGGCGCGCTCGACGATCCAGACGCCCGCCATGTAGGCGTTGATCAGCATTCCCGCCGCCAGGCAGGCGGCGCCGATGCGCCCGAAGACGTGCAGCGGCTTGCGCTGGGACGACCCCAGGAAGGTCACCGTCAGCAGATCGAGGAAGCCGTTGAGGAAGCGCGCCCCGCCGTACTTGCTGCGCCCGTGGGCCCGCGGGTGGTGGCGCACCTCGCGTTCGCCGACGCGGAAGCCGAGCCGATCGGCCAGGACCGGAATGTAGCGGTGCAGCTCCCCGTAGAGGCGCACCGTCTCGACGACCTCGCGCCGGTAGACCTTGAAGCCGCAGTTGAAGTCGTGGAGCGGAATCCCGGTGGCCCGCGCGGTCATCCAGTTCCAGACCCGGGAGGGCCAGCGCTTGGTCCAGGGATCGCGGCGCCGCCGCTTCCATCCCGAGACCATGTCGTAGCCCTGGTCGAGGGCGGCGAGCATCCCGGGAATCTCCGCCGGATCGTCCTGGAGGTCGCCGTCGAGGGTGGCGACCCGCTCGCCGCGCACCTCGCGGAAGCCGACCGCCAGCGCGGCGGCCTTGCCGAAGTTGCGCCGGAAGACGATCGCCCGCAGGCGCGGATCGCCGGCGGCGCAGGCCTCCAGCTCCGCCGCGGTCCCGTCGGTCGAGCCGTCGTCGATGAAGAGGATCTCGTAGGCGCCGCCGAGCGGCGCCACCGCCGCGGTCACGCGGCGGTGCAGCTCGGCGACACTCGCCGCCTCGTTGAAGACGGGGATGAGAACCGACAGCTCAGGCCGCTCCATGCTCCGCCCCCAGCGCCGCCTCGGCGGCCAGGAATCCCGGCATCCACTCGGCCATGCGCGCCAGCCCCTCGCGCAGCCCGGTGACGGGGGCGTAGCCGAAGGCCTCCCGCGCCCGTCGCGTGTCGGCCCGCGTCGCCCTCGGGTCGCCCGGGCGCGCCGGCGAGAGGCGCACCCGCGCCTCTCTCCCGGTGAGCGTCTCGAGCATGGCGATCACCTCGCCCAGACCCGCCGGCGATCCCCCCCCGATGTTGTAGACCGCCCCCGGCTCCCCCGCGCGCGCCGCGCGCCAGGTCGCCTCGACGGCGTCGCCGACGAAGGTGAAGTCGCGCGTCTGCCTCCCGTCCCCGTAGACCTCGATCTCCCGCCCCTCGAGCAGCGCCCTGAGGAAGCGATGGAAGGCCATGTCGGGGCGCTGCTCCGGGCCGTAGACGGTGAAGTAGCGCAGGGCGACGACCGGGACGCCGTAGCTGGCGTGATAGGCCCAGGCAAGCCCCTCCCCCGCGAGCTTGCTCACCCCGTATGGGGAGATGGGCCTCCGCGGCGCCTCCTCGCCGGCGTCGCCCGAGGCGTTCTCTCCGTAGACCGAGGAGCTCGAGGCGAAGACCACCCTCTCGACGGGGCGGTCGCGCAGCGCCTCGAAGAGCCTCTGCGTCGCCAGCACATTGGCGCGCGCATACTCGTCGAACCCATCGCCCCAGCTCGCCCGCACGCCGGGGCGCGCGGCCAGGTGGAAGACCCAGGTCACGCCGTCGAGCAGGGCGGGGAGATCCGCCCGGCGAAGATCGCCCGGCCGCCAGTCGAAGCCGGGCGCGGCGCGCAGCGTCGCAAGGCGGCGCTCCTTGATCCAGGCTGGGTAGTAGGGGTCGAGATTGTCGATCCCGCGCACGGCGAGGCCCTCGGCCAGCAGGCGCGCGGCCAGGTGGGAGCCGATGAACCCGGCCGCGCCGGTGATCAGCGCGCCGGCCATCAGGGCGCCTCCGCCGGCAGCGGCTCGCCCGCCGCGGGGCCCTCAGCCGGACCCCTCTCGCCCGCGGCAGCGCCAGCCGCGGCGCCCCTCTCGCCCGCGCGAGGGGCGCTCGGCTGCGGCGCCGTGCCGGCCGAATCGTCGGCCTGCAGCTGCCGCAGCGCGGCGCGCGTCGTCTGATCCTCCGGGTTGCGGCGCAGCCAGTCCTCGATCAGGTCGACCGCGTCCTGCTTGCGCCCCTGGTTCCAGAGCAGCGTGAAGAGGATGCGGTGCATGTCGAAGTTCTGCGGATGGCGGCTCAAGGCCTGGCGGTAGATCCCCTCGGCCTCGTCGCCCCGCCGCTGCGCCTCGAGCGCCGCGCCCAGCAGCTCGTGCACCTCGGCCGAGGCGTTGCCCGCGTCGAGCATGCCGCGGAACACCTCCTCGGCGCGCGCGTAGTCCCCGCGCTGCATCAGCAGGTAGCCGAGCGTGTAGAGCACCGCCGGGAAGTCGGGGTTGATCCTCCGCGCCGCCTCCAGCGCCTCGAGGGCCAGCTCGGAGCGCCCATCCTGCAGCGCCGTCTTGGCCACCTCGATGTAGGCGACGACGTAGTTCTGGACGAGCTTGCGCGCCGTGGAGTCCTTGTAGACCCGCTTGTCGTAGTGGCCCTGCTCGTCGAGCAGACCGGTGTAGAGGTAGACCTCCCTCAGGTTGCGCAGCGTCTTCTCGACGTCGGTGCGGTGCGGCGCCCCTTCTTCCGCTTCCACCCGATAGACCAGGCCCTCCATGACCAGGCGGTTGTCCAGCTCCATCAGCTCCGGCACCGTCACGGCGATGTAGATCGCCCGCTCGGGGTTCTGCTCGAGGATGTGGTGGACCATCATGTCCTTGACCAGGACGACCTTGCCGCTGGGCAGGATGACGCCGTGCAGGCCGTCCAGTTCCCGGTCGGGCACCGTGATCCGGACGCGCGGGGGGTAGTCGCGCACCTGGCGGATGTACCAGGCGGTGTTGAGCAGGCTCAGGTTGACCACGCGCACGTCGGGCCGGATGCCCTCCACGTACTGGATGTACCAGAGGGGATAGGTGTCGTTGTCGCCGTTGGTGAAGACGACGGCGTCGGGCGCGAGCGGGGTCAGCAGGTTGTAGGCGTAGTCGCGGGCGACGTAGAAGTCGGTGCGGTCGTGCTCGTACCAGCCGGCCCGCATCGGGAAGAGGGAGAGCAGGACGAGGACGCCCGCC